>JAISOY010000090.1 GCA_031275285.1 Bacteroidales bacterium
CACTGTACAAATTTACCATTTGCGGATCTGTATTACCAAATCCCTGTACAACAAGCGTATCAGCATATTTTGAAGCCTTTGATTCACAGACTTCTCCATTACGCGTATATACTACTTTCACACCCAGCAAATTATCATCATCCGGAACCTTATACTTAATAACAGCCCCTCCGGGAGTATTAGTAACCTTCACAATGGTAACAGGTGCAGGTGCAGGTGCATCATCATCAACATAGTCAACTCTTCCCTCTTCTTTACAACCAATTATGGCAAGAGGAATCAATATGGATAAAATACATATTATTCTTTTCATATGTAATATAAATTATTGGTTATAATCATATGGCACCCACATGTAAATTGTCTATCTTTTGTATACATGATCGTTCCATTATAATTGTTTTTAGATGATTCATCTTTGAAATTTACCACCCGATATTTTGTACTAAATTCGGATTTTGTTCAATCAGTGATGTTTGAATGGGCCAGAAGTAATCTTTCATTGAAAATTTCTGGTCTGCAATAAATATCTTCTGATAAAAATCTTCCGGCTTACTTGCGGTGACTTTGAATCCGTAAATTCCTTTTGCATATTCGGTATGCGCCTCCTTCCATCGGCGTAAATCCCAAAATCGTTGACCCTCAAATGAAAGTTCGATCAATCGTTCTTGATGTATGATCCGTTTCATCCCATCCTGACTATTATACCTTTGTGGAACATTGCTATAGGTATCCCAGGCCGTCTTGATATCCGGTAGTCCCGCCCTTGAACGTACCGCATCAAGGTAATAGAATAAATCGCTGCTATGTGCCCCGTTGGGTCCTTCTGATTCGTTAATGGCTTCCGCATACAGAAGGTATAAATCAGCCAGCCGTATCATTGGCCATGGATAATTGACACGGTCATATGCCGTTGCACCGGTTTGCCTGTTTTCGTGATGGATCACCTTTTTGAGGTAATAACCGGTTACCGGCCCCCAGTCATACCCCTTTTTCTGTTGAGGTTGTCCCGCACGACAAGATATCCAGAACAAATCGCCCGGTATGGGATCATTGGTCTCTGCTTTATGTCCGTACCATATACCTCCGTCAAAACCCATCCATGCATAAAACCGGGGTTCGCGATTGAAATTTAGTTCCACAGTAGTATAGTCTTTCCTGATATACCACCGTTCGGTATTTCCTCCGTTTCGTAAAGCATACGGATCGACATTGCTCCAAGCCAGGTCATTTTCTATGGGAAGTCCATGATTGGTATAAAACATTTCGGCAATTTTCAATGGAGCCTGAATATGATTGTACAAACTGGGAATATCCGGATATTGGCTCCAGGCTAAGTTAGCTGCAGCCGCATTTTGTATATTATTGGCGATTGAATGGGTATTCGCCCAGATGATTTCATCATTCCATTTCTCAGTAAAAGCAGTCCTCAAGTCCAGGTCCAGGTAAATAGTATCATTAAGCCTTACGCGGCTTTGATGTTTGTGCAATGCTATGCTTGCCTCCTCGCATATCCGTATCGCCTTTTCACATGCTACCACTGCTGAATCCCACCGGGCCTTTTCCTGTTCGGGAGTTTTGTCGGTATTGAATAATTTCAGACCATTTTTATCCTTTAGAGATGCCTGCTCCTGATTATTATTAAAAAGAGGACTTGCAGCATACACACTTATTTTTGCTTTTAATGCTGCTGCAATAGGCCTGGTAATTCTTCCCAGTTCATCCCTGCTCTGTACTTTCAACGGAAGATCAGGTATGGACTCATCCAGCAATTGAAGTACATAATCAAAACAATCATCTATCGGATCACGATAAACACGCACTTCTTCCACACTTGCATTGATAGGGAGACTTTCTTTAATGAGAGGAACAGGCCCCCACTTACGTATCAAATGGAAATGATAATAAGCTTTCAGGAATTTTGCTTCGGCGATCCATTGCAATCTTTCCCATTCAGGTAAATCAGGAACTGTCCCGATTTTTTCGATCATTATATTACAACATCGTATGGCCTCATACATACCACCCCAGTCATTTCCATAAGGTGCACTGGCTGTTTGATATCCAAGCGCAATATTGAACAAATTTCCGCTCCACCATTGAAGACTCTCCCTACGGTCCTTTATCGACCAAAGTTCATCTCCTGTTATATAGCCATGGTTGCCATCCAGACTTCCTTCTGATGTCAGGAAGCCATAACAGGTATATAAATACCTGATGGCTGTTGAACGCATGCTAAAAGCGCTTTCCAAAGTTGCCATACCATCATCAGGTACGATGTCCAGATATTCATTACAGGAAGGAGAAATAAGCGAAATGGTTATTATCGGACAAAGTAGCCATCTCAGTTTTATTTTTTTGATTATACTTTTCATAATATGCTTTTTAAATGTTAATTAAATGTGATATTCAAACCAACATTAAATACTCTTTGAATCGGGTACCCCAGCCCGTTTCCGGCCATTTCCACATCCCAAAGCTTAAATTTACTGAATAACAACAAATTGGTTCCACTCACATAAAACCGGAGTAAACTAATATGGAGCCTATCTTTCCATTTTCCCGGAATCGAGTATCCTATTTCCGCTTGTTTCAAACGCAAAAAAGAGCCATTGCGCATGAACCAGGTACTGGATTGTAAATTATTATAATTATAACTGGGACTGAATCTTGGCCAAAGCGCATACATGTCCTGGTTGTCTTCCGACCAGTGACTGTCTGCATACACCTCCAGTAGATGAGTATTATCTACAAAAGGCGCTGTTGCAACAGGATCTATCCAAAACGATTCATTGGCCAGTCCCTGAAAAAATACTGAAGCATCAAATCCTTTGTATCCGGCGGAAAATCCAAATCCATAGATAATCTCAGGCGTAGTAGGGTTACCAATAGGTACCATGTCAGCAGCTGTAATCTGTCCGTCACGGTTAATATCCGTATATTTAATATCACCTCCGCCATATTCTTTTCCAAAAGTCTGATCGGGAGAATTCCGGGCCTCGGCATCATCCATAAACAAGCGTTCGGCAATATATCCCCACTCCTGCTTTAAGGATAAACCGACATGCGAACGCCAATACTCATTGTATTCCGGTTCTTCATAGACCTCATACTTGCTGGTGGAATAAGTAAAATTCGCCCGTGCTGAAGTCCAGAAATTTTCGCTCCACACATGCTGGTAATCAGCCTGTATATCAACACCTTTGGCAGAGGCCTCTCCGATATTCGCCCTTACTGAGGCCTGCAACCCCATGGTAGATGGGATAGCCGAACGTGTCATCAGAATATTGCGGCGTTTTTCTGTAAAATACTCCGCTATAATATTCAATTTATTCCACAATCCTACTTCAAGGGCAAAATTCTGTTTGGTAGAGGTTTCCCAGGTAATATCTGTATTGGCATACCGATTTACCCTTATACCGGCTCCTCCTTTATCCCAGTTTTCCCCGAAATAAGCACCCCTGTCTGAATCGAACATATTTACCTGAGACAGGTAAAAAAAACGGTCTGTCTTATCTCCGATCTGATCATTTCCGACTAAACCGTACGAATAACGCAATTTCAGATTATTCACCACCGGTTTTACTTTCTCCCAGAAATGTTCGTTTGAAATAAGCCAAGCTGCACCTGCTGAAGGGAAAAATCCCCAACGGTGATTTTTAGCAAATCGTTCGGAACCATTGTAGCCAAAGTTGAATTCTGCAAAATATCGACTATCGTACGAATAGGTAGCCCGCCCTGCTAAACCGACATTACGGGAAGGTAACGACAACTGTAAAGTTCCCTGATTGGCAGCCAGCCATTCACGGGTAGTGAGAACCATCAAAGCGCCTACCGTATGTTTACCAAATGTGTTACCATAATTAAGCCTTGTTTCGGAATACATGGTCGATTCCACAGTTTTAGGACCTTCCCCGTATTCGAGATGTTCAGTTCCGTTTTCATTGATACGCTCCAGATGGTATTCTCCTGTAAAACTATCATAACCACCCCTCAGCTTATAATAGTACGGATAATATAATCTGGATACATCAAATTCCGCCAAACGCGATATATTGACCATAGACATAATGTTCAATCCGTCTATAATAAAATTGAGATCCTGATTGATCTCTACCATAGCAAGCATCTGGGAACGTGACCTGTCTTTATAGCCCCTTACCATCTGCGCATAGGGATTGATATATCCTCCGGTACCATAATTACCGAACATGATATGTTTCACATATTTGAAATCCTCATCAATGGGATAATAAGCAGGAAACAGCACAGGATTCGAACGGACAATCATCTTATAAACGTCTTCTCCTCCGTTAAGCGGCCCGGTATAATTGTCAAAATTACCGGTAAGACGTACACTCAGCACTGTCGTTTTAGTAACATCCACATCTACATTTGCTCTTAGATTGTAATTCTTAAAGTCAATATTATTATTAAAACTATTCCTCTTATCTACCTTAAGTATCCCATTATCTTTCGAATAAGCTGCAGAAACATAATAACGTGCAACAGTACCACCTCCGGAAACGTTTAGATTGGCACGATAGCTCGTAGAGTAATCTTTCATCAGCATGCTTTGCCAATCATTAGCCGGATATATGTAAGGGCTGGATCCGGGACGCAAAGTATTTTCTATTTTATCCTGACTGTATGGTAACTCAGCCAAAGGATCCCTGGTCAGAACAGCCTCATTATGCAACTTCATATAAGTGATAGGATCCGCAAACTTGACATTTCTGGTCGGAGAAGAGAATGAATTTTCCACACGCAGGGATATCTTGGCCGGTCCTTCAGATCCACGCTTAGTTGTTACCAGTATCACCCCGTTGGCTCCCCTGGCACCGTACAATGCTGTAGCAGTAGCGTCCTTCATGATAGAAAAGCTGGCAATATCGTCAGGCTGGAGTCGAGCAAGGTCTGTAGTGGTCAATTCGATATTATCAATCAATATGAGCGGATTGGTATTGTTTCCGAAAGTCGTAATCCCTCGTACAAAAAAGTCGGCATTGTCGGCTCCGGGTTCTCCGCTACGCTGGTATGCGATCACCCCGGCCATATTTCCTGCCAGCGCTGTAGTCAGATTGCTTGAGGGCACCTTCAATTCAGCAGGATTGATGGTGGTGATGGCTCCGATTACACTTTCTTTTTTCTGTTTACCAAAAGCGACAACCGTAACTTCATCCAGCTCATTTGCTGTCGGTTTTAATGCCACTTCAATGTATGTATTGTCTTTCACCTCTATGGTTTGAGGCTCCATACCAACAGATGAAAAAACCAACTTATCGGAAGGGCTGACCCTTATTTCAAAAGTACCGTCCATATCTGTCGATACACCTCTGGTAGAATTTTCCACTGTTATGTTCACTCCGGGAAGTGTTTCCCCGGTTTCAGCATCAATGACTTTTCCTTTTATGAGATTCTGTCCCATCATTGAAAAAGGGATAAAAAAAAGTAAATAAAAGATTAGACTAATTCGTTTTTTCTTTTGATAGTTTTTTGAAACCCTGAGGTTTCTTTTATTTAAAAGTAGATTCATAATGAATGTAAATTATTGGTTATTCACTAAACCATTAAAATCCGAATCAATATTCTCAGAAATAACTTTATAAATAGTTGACAATTCGGACAGTAAGGCATTACTAACATTGCCGTAAAATTTCTTTTCCCATAGGCACATTTTTTAAAATTTGGTAACTGAATAATTGAAAACGGAGCAGTATAAAGTGGTTATTTTTTCATAGGCATAGTTTTTAATAGTTTTTATTTATGGACATAAAAAAACCATGGTTTGGAGGGAATATCCCCGCAAACCATGGTTTTGAAATATTTATTTAATATATTTCGCGTGTGCGAAATAATATCTTCTATATCTTCTATATCATCTCTCTCTCTCTCTCTCTCTCTCTCTCTCTCTCTCTCTCTCTGCAAGAGGCGTGCCAAAGCCATTGTTATTAAGGCTTGTAAGCATGTATAATATTATAGATAAAGAGTACAAAATGGCAAAAGTATCAAAATTAACAACCTTTCTCAACAAAATCATCCCTAAACATAAGATTGAGACCTTATTGCAATGACAAAGAAAAATAAAATATTTGAAGATTATCTTTTTAGTATGTATAAAAATACGCAATCGATTGCGTATTTTTATACAT
>JAISOY010000091.1 GCA_031275285.1 Bacteroidales bacterium
CGGATAAAGAAAATGAAGCCCGGGAAAAAATAACCTGGATCAGGTCAAAATACCCAAAGTATAACGATGTATGGTTGCTTGTTAGAAAATAAATATTTTTCAACAAGACCACATATTATCATCAGGCGCTTGTATTGTTCTTTCTCCGGGGCAACTTTATGGTATCACGTAAATATTTCTTCGAAGTTATACCCGTACTGGGGGCTCTAGCAAACATCTATCAAAAACAGGGATTCACACAACCGCCATTCATTCGTAGTTTCTTACAAATTTCCATCATTTGTTCATAAATAATACGAATGTTCAAGGTTATCTGTATATAATATTACTTACAGATAACCTTGAGTAAGGCAGATATACTCTGATTTCTTTTATTTCATAGAGATAAAGGCGACACCAACAGATCATTTCTTGATCAATTTTCGGGTAATCGTATTTCCTTTTACTTCTATTTTCAGGATATATAATCCGGATGGCCTATTACTAAGGTCAAGGGTCATATCCGATAACGAATTGGTTTCCGATAGTATGGTTTGTCCCAGAATATTAACAATTTTTATCGTACAGGGACCTTCCATCCCTGTAATCCTTACTACATCGACAAATGGATTCGGATAGACCGTTAGCTTTGTTTCATCGAAAGAAGGTACAGACGAAATAATATCATTAATGGTTTTATCAGCCTCATTAACCATAAAATCATTGGCAGTATATATACCGCCGGATTTAGCATCGATCTCGATACCATTGCCTTGTAAAGTATATCCGGGAAGCTCTAGTACGACCCGGTAAATACCTTCAGGCAGGTTGCTGAACCGGTAATAACCGTCAGTATCCGGCCTTACTCTTCTCACCAATTCCCAATCATCTGATTTTTGTGCACTCTTAGTCGATCTATATATGCCTACGGTAGAGTTCAGGGCTACCCGTGCCTTAATAGTGGAAGCATCATAAATAGTTCCCTCAATGGTAATGTTACCGATACCTAAAGCCGGTAAGGGGTTGAGTTTTATAGATACCGGAACATTCACGTCTTCATTGATTAATGAAACGATGGTTGCTTCTCTCCAGGTCAATGCGTTGGTATGGTAGGTGAGCAA
Source organism: Bacteroidales bacterium (assembly GCA_031275285.1). NCBI lineage: Bacteria > Pseudomonadati > Bacteroidota > Bacteroidia > Bacteroidales > Bacteroidales bacterium. Next base: position 1,101 of record JAISOY010000091.1, read on the forward strand.
ATACCCGTCTACATGATCCACGCTCACCAGATAATTCCCTAACGGTAGATCACCAGAAAAGAAAACGCCATCCCATTTGGCTGTATCAACAAGTACAATATCCTCACCTTTAATGTGGTAAATTTCCACCAAAGCGTTATTAGTACCGGGTTCAAGAGTTATCATCATTCTTCCGGTGGGAAGATAGTAGTTGATTGTTTTATCCGCCTCTTCTGCAATAAAATATATTTCTTCAACGGATCCGGGCCGGGATGTTATTATCATACGGTCATCCAGTGAGACTTCATATCCGGGCATATCCACGATGACAAGATAATCCGCTTCCGGTAGGTTATAAAACTGAAAGCTTCCGTCGGTAGCGACCGACGTATAGGTGAATGGGGTTTCTTCCGGATGTTTATATAGGAGCACATTCACCCCTTCAGGATATCCTCCTGAAATTTTTCCTTTTATGGTTCCTGTTCCCGGGATAAATGTAGGTACAGGAACAGGATCAATAACAGCTATTTTAGTCTCTCCTTGTTCCGTAATACTAATAATTTCAGCGACTGACCATTCAACCGGTTGTTTATCGGTCGGCAGGGAAGTATTATAAGTAGGGAAAAAATTTCCAGTAGACGGATTAAAACGGACAATGCAATCACCTTTAGGTATTCCTGTCAGTTCGTTCGTTTTGATCAACCCACCATCATCTGTACGTGTAAAAACCGTATAGCTTCCCTGATATGACTCAGCTCCTTCCACTTTAATATTACCCGAAAAAAAATCAAACGTAAGACGGACAGTAAATCCGGGAAGTACTCCGCTACTATACTGTATTTCACATTCAAGGTCATCCAGATTATAATCCGATAATGACGGAAAAAAAATACCTTGCCCATCATTAGGAACCGAAATAGATGTACCTTGGTCTTTCCAATTAAAATTTGCGACCTCTCCAAGAGTTTCCCGGCTTAAGTCGATGGTTGGATTTTCGGTATATACTTCTTCTATCACATAGCGAATATCCTGTGTTCCTGCCAGTGTAACCCTATCTGCACTATATCCTTTAATTCCCGAAAAAAGAAGTTGATTCCCTTCTAACATCAAAAACAAGGATGAAGACATGTTCCCTTCTAAATTGATAAAAGAAAGCATATTGGAATTTAAAGATGCACTCGATAATTTATGATTCTCCGAAAAATCGATACTGGTAAGTTGGTTGACGTCCAGATTAACGGAACTGAGATTGGTACATCCCGAAAAATCAACTAACTGAATTATATTGGAACCCATATCAACATTACTCAGATTGATACATCCATTAAAAATGGCAGTTGACAATTTATTTTTTCCCAAACCGACCATTTGAAGATTTGTACACCCACTTAAGTCAAGACTCCCGGATAAATAGTAAGCTTTTCCATCCTGATTAAGAGAATCGGGTGTATTGATATAGTTAATTGATTGCGTACCTTCCAGGTCGAGCGAACAGGTAATAAATGGAGAAGTCCGTAATTCATCCTTCCAGTTATCCGTTAATCTAAATACATGAGCATTCAGAACACCAGTTGTATTCCCCAATCTGGAATATGCTTCCTGTTCCAGAAACCGTACAAGTTTCACGGAATCATTTTCAGATAGTTTTTGTGAATGAGCCACTGTTACCAAAAAAAGACAAAAGGACAAGAGTAAAAATTTTTTCATATTTTTCAGAACTTAGAAATTCACCTAAAATTATCTCACACGATTTCTCCGGAAACCCTTATATTACATATACGATGCTAATTCATAAATGTTTCGGCATCATCCGGAAAACATATGAAAAAATCAGGAGCCCAGTTTCTTTTTTACTTCTTCGAGCATAATTCTTGTAATGTCTTCAAGTGTATATGAATAAGTGCATCCCCATTGTTCCCGTGCGACAGAATCATCAATGCTTTGGGGCCAGGAATCAGCTATTGTCTGGCGAAAATCCGGTTTATATGTAATTTTGAAATCAGGAATGTATTTCTTGATCTCAGCAGCCAGATCTTTCGGGGAGAAACTAATCCCTCCCAGATTATAGCTGGATCTAACAGTAATGGTCGATGCATCTGCTTCCATTAAATTTATCGTTGCTTGTACCGCATCCGGCATAAACATCATGGGTAATGCAGTATCCTCACTGAGGAAACATTCATATTTTTTTCGTCTGATTGCATCATAAAATATTTCTACAGCATAGTCAGTAGTGCCACCTCCCGGTTCGGTTTTATAACTGATCAGCCCCGGATAACGAATACTACGCACATCAATATTATATCGCTGATGGTAATATTGCATCCATCTTTCACCTGCCAGCTTGCTGATCCCATATACGGTATTAGGTTCCATAACCGTAAACTGAGGGGTGTTTACCCGTGGGGTAGTTGGTCCGAATACCGCAATAGAACTCGGCCAAAAAACTTTTTTTATCTCCGGGACTTCTTTGGCCAAATCGAGAATATTCATCAGGCTGTCCATATTAATGTTCCATGCCTGGATGGGAATACGTTCGGCATTTCCGGAAAGTACCGCAGCCAGGTGATATATCTGTGTTATTTTATGCCGGATAACGAAATGGATAAGTCGCTTATCATCCATGACATCCAATAACTGGAAAGGTCCGCCATCCATTACATCTTGTGAAGGATGTTTGATATCGGTGGCAAAAACATGTTCCGCACCATAAATGTTACGTAAGGCTATTGTCAATTCCGAACCTATCTGTCCGGCTGCACCAATGATTAAAACATTATCCATATTATCAGTTATTTTTTTAGCTAAAGTAGAGGTTGTTTTATTTTCAAAACATGATATTTGTTTGTTTTTATAAAATTAAACAACATGCTAAAAAATCATACGAAAAGATGTTGTTACTTAAACTAAAATATGTTATTTTTCCGTTATTTTCAATAAAGCAAATCTAAACATATGCTTTCTTAAAAAATCATTAGTTTTGCAGAATTATATCATATCTCACAAGAATGAATTTGTTACGTGTTTTTGTTGTTAACCTATTATGCTTTTTGTCTTTGCAGGCATTAGAAGCGCAAGTGGAAGTAACTGTTTCTAAGAAAAAAACAGTAATAGACGGGAAATCTTATTACCTGCACACGGTCAGGCAAGGTGAAACCTTATATTCCATTAGCAAAGCATACAATGTCCTTCAGAAAGACATTGTTTTTAATAATCCGAATTGTCTTGAGGGCATCCGTATTGGTGAAGAACTCAAGATACCCGAGAAACCGGAAGGTGCCACTACCCATCAACTCGAGTCGGATCAATCTATTTATCATATCATAGAAAAGGGACAAACGATTTTCTCCCTTGCACAAACTTATGGAGTAAGCAAAGAAGAGTTGTATCAATATAATCCTGAACTGGAACACTCCCCTTTACAGGTAGGACAAGTAGTTAACATACCCAAAAAAAATCCGTCGAAAAACACACCATTACAAACCGGTTATCTCATACATACGGTAAAAAGAAAGGAAACACCTTTCTCCATTGCCAAAAGTCATAATATAGATTTGAATCAACTTCTGGATGCCAATCCCGAACTAGATAACAGAAATCCGAAGATAAAGGTCGGCCAGGAAATAAAAATACCATTACCTGACGTTGATCCCATAAGTATCCCTATTGATGTGTCAAAAACGGATACGATCATCATCAGGAAAGATCTGGAAATAATGGAGTTGGTGCAGGATACATCACATATCAGTTCCGAAGATCCTTTTCATCACGTATTTACTGATTCATCATTCATTACGGCAGATTATCCGATTGAATGTGTTCCTACCACGCAGAAAGAATTTAGCGTAGCCATGCTATTACCTCTCTACCTGGCTGATAATTTCCCTGCGTCTCCTCCTGATACTACGATGGTAAAAGACGAACAGGGTCGATATGTACGAAAGGATGGCAGTTATTGGATACACCCATGGTCAACAGACGCATTCGAATTTTATCAGGGAGCCTTGCTGGCTATCGATTCCCTCAGGAAATGCGGACTAATTGTTAAGATATATTTATATGACACCATGCGTGATACGTCAAAAGTAGAACAGATACTAAGAAGTCCTGTAATGAAAGAAGTAGATCTGATTATCGGTCCATTTTACACAGAACTGATTAATAAAGTTGCCCGTTTTGCTTATGAAAATAAAATATACTATATCTCTCCGGTAGCTACGAATATAGGATCTTTGAAAAACAATCCATATCTGATGCAGGTAAATTCCGGAGACATTAATTCGGTAGGACCGATGGTTGATTTTATCAGTAAGCAGGAAAATATACACGTAAATCTCATTGGATATAAGTCGGAAACAGATCAGGCCATTTTTAACGCATATAACAATAAATTAAGGACCGTACTACATGATTCACTAATCAGTACCCATCAATTCAAAGTAGACAGTATTCCATTCGGATATTTGAAACGGGGGAAGACGAATGTGGTAATCGTAACTACGAAAAACGAGACATTTATTAATATCCTTGCTGCACAACTTAATTCGGCTACACGCGATTATGTTATCAATTTATACGGCCTGGCTAACTGGACACGTTTCATCAACCTGGATCAGGAATACTTACATCAATTGGAATTCCGTTACACAACAGCATATCATGTTGATTACTCGAACAAAAACGTACAGCAATTTTTGCGGAAATACAGGTATTATTATCATACAGAGCCCAGTCCCCTGAACAGGCAAAGCGGATATTCGCCCCAACCATATCAACTGCCTTTTTTGGGTTATGATGTTATGTTTTATTTTGGTTCAGCCATACAAAAATATGGAAAGGGATTCGGTTATTGCATCCCGCAATTCAGATTGCCGACACTTCAGTCCGACTTTCACTTTACCAAAATAGATCCTTTTAGCGGATATATGAACACGCATATGGATATATATCGTTACACCAAAGACTATACAGTGGTGAAAGAGGATGTGAGAGTGGAGGTGAATGAAAGTGTGATTGAAGAGACCGCTGATAAAGAATAATCTGTTTCCCGTTCCTATTCCCGATATGCTCCTTATTGACCTGGACAGTTATATATCGCCGGCCGGCATGCGAAAACTCTGGATGACGTTGATCCTTCTGGCAGCTATATTGGTTGTTTACCTACGTTATATATATACCAGACATAAAGCCAATCCTTTCAGGATCAAACAAAAAATGTGGTATTCGGGAGGATTAAAAATGTCCGTTAGGATCAAGAATATCAGCAAAACAATTATTGAAATCAATACACCGGAAATTGAATTCCGGCACCCGCGCATGAAAAAACGACGTTTTAAAATTGTTGCGCCGGGCAGCAGGGATATCTTCCCACTTGGTTTATCTCCTCAAACAAGTTATGATTTTATGGTTGAATTCACTCGTTTATATGAACGGGAAGAAATATTGAGAAGATATGGCCATGTATATATATGGATCAAAGACAAAACCGGAAAAAAGATCACCTATAAAAAAGTAAAAATCAGGATGCCTAAATGATTTCATCATATATCCGCTAAAAACCGGAATTCCTGAGCTATTATCCGGCAAAAACTACACGGAGACCTCCAATAATTATTTTTTGTATAATAACGGGTAAAAATATCAACAACAAGTAGAAAGTTTTGGATATTTTATTTAAAACTTTTTAACGGAAAAACGGAAAACCTGTTAAATATTATTCCCTGATAGAATGGAAATGACATTCAAAAGTTATACTTTTGTATCGCAATCATAGTTAGTTTATTCTTCAATTCAATGGAAAGGTATAAAATCAAAGATTTATTAGCTGCTACTTCTTTTGGCAGTGAAGTGTTGGCAAAGGGTTGGGTTCGCACCAAACGTGGAAATAAAAATGTAGCCTTTTTGGCTTTGAACGACGGTTCTGTTATTCATAACCTGCAGGTAGTGGTAGACCCGGGTAATTTTGATGAAGTCTTACTCAAACAAATCACGACAGGTTCGTGCATCGCTGTAACAGGTAAATTAATGGAATCGAAAGGACAGGGACAAAATGTAGAGATCCATGCTTCGGAAATTCAATTGTACGGCACCGCAGATCCGGAATCCTATCCGTTGCAAAAGAAAGGCCATACCCTAGAATTTCTTCGTGAAATTGCTCATTTGAGACCCCGGACCAATACATTTGGGGCCGTATTCAGGATGCGACACGCAATGGCTTATGCCATCCATAAATTTTTTAATGATAAAGGCTTTTATTATTTACATACACCAATCATCACTGCATCAGATGCAGAAGGTGCCGGAGCCATGTTTCATGTAACAGAATTCAATCTGGAGCAGATCCCCAAAACACCTGAGGGGTCAGTTGATTATTCCCAGGATTTTTTCGGCAAAGCGACCAATCTAACTGTTT
>JAISOY010000092.1 GCA_031275285.1 Bacteroidales bacterium
TGTATAGTTTTGTGCAACAACGGATGTAATACTATCAACTATTCCGGATCCAGAAGTTCGCCAGATGAATATATACGGAATACCATACAACAACAATACCGGTATTATGAATAATAAACCATATAAGTTAGCTTTACGTCCTGAAATAGTATATTCTGTCATTTCTTAAGCAATCCTCCTATAGCGGAATAGCAAACTACCAAAGGTATTTTTTCATCAGGCTGATCAATTTGTTAGCATCAATCGGTTTAGAAATATAATCATTACATCCGGCTTGTAGTGCTTTATATTCATCATCCTGCATCGCATATGCTGTCTGTGCAATAACAGGCAACTGGGGCCGTAAGGCTTTAATAGCTTTTGTGGCATCCAATCCGTTAATATTAGGCATTTTAATATCCATCAAAACAAGATTAATATCAGGATTGGCCTTTACGGCATCAATAGCTTGCTGCCCGTCTGCAGCATGGATAAGGACAGCACCAGTTTCCTCAAAAAGCACTTCCAGAAACATATAATTTACCAATTCATCCTCGGCAATAAGAATGGTCTTTCCTTTCCAGATATTTGTCATCGTATCTGCTTTCGATTTTTGAAAAGCATTGTCGGAATGACTCGAAACGGGTTCTGACGGGTCATCAGCATCTTTATCCAAACTGATAGACGACAACGAAACACTCAGATAAACGACTGTGCCCATATCTTTTTGGGATTCAATATGTATTTTGGCGTTTATAGAATTGGCTAATTTGATAATATCTTTTAAGTTTGAAGCATCCAAATCGGAAGAAGTACCTTCAATTTTAGAAAAACTTTGGGTAGTTTCTTCCAGTACTTCAGGATCAAAACCTACGCCCGTGTCTTCAACAAATAATTGAAGTACATTATTATCCAAAATCCTGTAGCCAATCTTTATATAGCCTTTATCCGTATATTTCACCGCATTGTCAACCAATACATCTATGATCTTCCTGAGGACATCACCATCTATCTTTACGGATATTTTAGGAAGAAAATTTTTCTCATCGAGTAAAAACATAATCCGTTTATTCATAGAAGCAATGCGCTTGCCATATATAGTTTTTAACTCTTTCAGAAACTCATTTAGCTGACATACTGTTTCGTTCATATCCGAATATAAAATGATTAAATTGTAAAATACAAATATTACAAGGTGTAAAATTACCTAATTATTTCGATTTTTACAATAATATTTATGATACTTTTAGATAATAATTATTCCGGATTCATCAACAAACAAAGCCTTCAATGGATGAAAAAAAACATCTTATTTGCTTTGTATCATTGAAAATTGTACATTTGCATAACATATAAAACATCAAATAATGAAGCATTTAATTGGGATTATTTTATCAGTTTGTTTATTGTACTCATGTTCCGACGATTCCGGATATACTATTAAAGGCACTGTAGAAGGAGCGGACGGACAAACTGTTTATTTACAACAGATACAGAACTTTGAACCTGTAGTAACAGATAGTGCAACCATCAAAAAAGGAAAATTTGAATTTAAAGGAACTGTAACAGTACCTGATTTTTCTATATTAAATGTTGGAAACAATGCACCGTTACAATTTTTCATTGAAAATTCAAAAATCAATATTTCCGTCAATAAGGACAGCATCAATGCATCCAAGGTTACCGGATCAAAAGAAAATGACATTTTTTCCGAGTTCAATTCAGGGATGGAAGTTTTTGGCCACCGGATCAAACCATTGAATGAAGAATACATGTCCATGAAAATCATGGAAGCAAATGATACCATCAAAGAAAAATCCATTCTGGATCAAATGGATCAGATCCGCAAAGAAAGGAATGACTATATGTTTGATTTTGTACAGAAACATCCCAATACGGTTGTATCCGCTTTTATCATTACCAATATGTTGTCCCGCTATATCAGCCCTGACCAGTTGGAACCTGTCATCAATAGTTTTGATGATACTTACAGTCAATCGCAATGGGTAACATTGATGAAGGATAACCTGGCAACATTCAAACGTACACAAATCGGGCAAATGTTTACGGATATCACCTTACAATCTCCGGAAGACCAACCCGTTTCCCTCTCAAATTATGCAGGCAAGGGAAAATATGTATTAATGGATTTCTGGGCTTCATGGTGCAGGCCCTGTCGCATAGCGAATCCGCATATAGTAAAACTATATGATAAATATAAAAACAAAGGATTCGAAATTGTAGGTATTTCTTTAGACCGCAACAAAGATGAATGGACTGAGGCTATCGCTGCCGATGATCTAAAATGGCCTCATATGTCTGATCTAAAATTCTGGCAAAGTGAAGCCGCAAAACTATATTCGGTGAATTCCATTCCTTATACCATTCTGTTGGATAAGGAAGGAAAAATTCTGGAAAAAGGTCTTCATGCCGGGGATCTAGAGAAAAAATTAGCGGAATTATTGGATTAGTCTTGCCGGGTTTCACACTGTAGAATAAATCATGATCAAATAATGATTTTCCACTCAATATTCACAGCCTGTATATGTTGGTAAAAACCTTTGGAAGTGCTGTTTATGGGATTAATGCAACCACCATCACTATTGAAGTGAATGTCAATAAAGGGATTAATTTCTTATTGGTGGGATTACCCGACAGCGCTGTAAAGGAAAGCCAACAACGTATTGAATCAGCCTTACAAGTACATGGATTCCGTATGCCGGGAAAAAAGGTGGTCATTAACATGGCACCAGCTGATATCCGAAAAGAAGGATCGGCTTACGATCTTCCATTAGCAATTGGTATACTGGCTGCATCAGAACAAATAAAAAACGAGCATCTGGAAAAATGTATGATTATGGGGGAGTTATCCCTTGATGGTAGTATTCAACCCATCAAAGGAGCTCTACCTATTGCCTTACAAGCCAGGAAGGAAGGATTTGAATCATGTATACTGCCTGCTCAAAATGCGCGGGAGGCTTCAGTAGTAGAGGATATTGCCGTATATGGTGTCGGCAATATTAAAGAAGTGATCGACTGGATCAACGGAACCGGATCTTTACAACCTGTTCAAAACAATATAGGTAATAACGCTCCTTCTTATACAGGATTTGAGAATGATTTTTCTGATGTAAAAGGTCAGGACAATGTAAAACGTGCCATGGAAATTGCTGCGGCAGGAGGGCACAATATCATTCTTATAGGACCTCCGGGAGCGGGAAAAACAATGTTATCAAAAAGATTACCCGGTATTTTACCTCCACTGACCACTGATGAAGCATTAGAAACGACAAAAATTCATTCTGTTGCCGGAAAAACAGGAAAAGATACCACATTGATCACTCAACGTCCTTTTCGCTCTCCCCACCATACAATCAGTGATGTAGCACTGGTTGGAGGCGGTTCTTTTCCACAGCCCGGAGAAATTTCATTAGCCCACAACGGTGTTCTTTTCCTCGATGAATTACCAGAGTTCAAACGGACCGTACTGGAAGTAATGCGTCAACCCCTAGAAGATCGTGTAATAACAATCTCACGGGCTCGTTTTGCAGTCGAATATCCTGCAAGTTTCATGTTGGTTGCTTCGATGAATCCTTGCCCTTGCGGATTTTACAATCATCCTGAAAAAAAATGTATGTGTGCCCCCGGATTCGTACAAAAATACCTGAACCGCATTTCCGGACCTTTACTCGACAGGATAGATATACATATTGAAGTGGTTCCCGTTCCTTTCGATAAACTATCAGGACAACAAACAGCCGAATCCAGTTTCGCGATAAGGAAACGTGTCATCGCAGCCCGCAACAAGCAAGAGGAACGTTACACTGCTTATCAGGGTATTCATTGTAATGCCCAAATGAATTCCAAGATGTTACAAAAGTTTTGCGATATAGACATCTCCGGAAAGGAAATGATGAAAGCAGCCATGCAGAAGCTCGGATTATCCGCACGTGCGTATGACCGGATTCTTAAGGTATCCCGCACGATCGCCGACCTGGATTGTTCCGGTTCCATACAAACCCAACATCTTGCAGAGGCCATACAATACCGCAGCCTTGACCGTGAAGGATGGGGAACATAGATAAATACTATCCGTAATAATTGCCTGTTACACCGGATGAAAGAACCCGTAAAAAAAATATCATTATCGAAACGCTTGTTGCTCTTCAGGCATAGGATGCATATGCCAAGTGTCTCTTTAAGGCTTGTGGTGCTTTTTATCTGTTTATTATTATTTGCCAAACTGGTAGAAAAAAATGTCTTGTTCCCACGATTTGATAAACGACATGCCGAACGGATACAAAAAATATTCACCCAGAAGGAACACGCTTTAAACAAATATGTTGATGAAATAAAGCGTTGTATCGAAATCAACCCTGATGCTTCCTGTTTCATCAATTTTCATCACTTAAACGAGAAAAAATTAAAAAAACAGGGAATTTATATATTTGTATACCATGATGATTTATTAACCTACTGGTCTACTAAAGATGTCACTGCCAAACGATTATATCCAGAATCCGGTCTGGATAAACCTTTTATCAGCTTAAATAACGGACGCTATGCATCTTTTGTATACGAATACAATCAGCACAAAATCGTAGGATTGATCCTGATAAAAAATATTTACCTGTATGAAAACAAGTATTTAAAAACCGGATTCCAAAAAGACTTCAAACTTCCTCCCAATGTAAAGATATTTTCCGGACAAGAATCTTCAGAGTCAAATACTTATCCGATTACCGATACAAAAGGTCAATTTATGTGGTCTTTGATCTTTGACGACACTTGTCATTATGATTTTCAGACATATATTCCGGCCATTGCCTATTTTTTAGCTATACTTATTCTTTTTCTACTGATTGATACCCATTTCCAACGACTGCGAAATAACCGGTTAAAAAACGCATACCTTCCACTGCTCGCCTTAATCCTGTTTTCTTTAAGATATGCAATGCAGCGTTTCAATATTCCTCCATTTTTCTATGAATTAGAGATTTTTGACCCTATTCATTTCGGATCAAAATTATTTTCATCATTGGGTGAGTTATTTCTATGGGCGCTATTTGCTTGTTTTTATGCCATTGAATTGTACCGGAACCTCAGATTTCCGCTTTTCTATGAAAAAAGATGGAAATTCTTCTCATATATTATTATATCCCTATCTATAGTTATTCTATTTTTCTTTTCTACAGGATTAGTCATCGAGTCATTGGTTATTAATTCGTCCAATACTTTTGAAGGCCCCAACAGGATATTACTGCTCAACGGGTACAGTTTACTGGGATACATGATTATCATGTTGTGTTTGCTATCCTTTTGCCTGTTATTGGATAAAGTATTGATCCTGTGCAAACAGGAAATAAAATTAAATCAATTCTTTATCCTGTATATCATTGTTCTTTCATTAGTTATCATCGGATGGTCATTCGCTAACTTACATATTAACTTTTTCTCTATCCTCATTCTCACGGCAATGATCGGAATATTAGGGATGATCCGGCTAAGGAAGAATATAAAATTCAAATACTCCCATTTTGTTTTGATCGTATTCGTTCTGACTGTATATGTTACTTTGTATATCAACCGGTTCAGCATTATTAAATATGAAGACCAGAAAAAAGTGATTGTGACCAATCTGGCTTCACCACATGACTTGACTTCCGAATCACTGCTTCGTGATATTGACAGCAAAATCATCAGTGATACTGTACTGACCAACATCATATATGAAAATCCGGAACAGGTCAAGGATTATTTACAACGTAAATACTTTAACAGTCCAAACTGGAATTCCTATGCTTACCAATGTGTTATTTGTGACGAAGATGACTCCATATACTTAAGCAGTGAACGGAACTTTCAACACTGTATCAGTTTTTTCAAGAGGCAGATAGAAAAATATGGGACCCAGATCATCCGTTCTGATTTTTATCACATGAATCGCCCGGAAACAGATCAATATGCTTCTTATTTAGGTTGGTACAGAAAAGAAAAAGATGGGGAACCTCCATTATATATTTATCCTGAACTATGGGCTGTGGGAAATCCGGACGAAAATGAGATCGGTTACCCTGAATTACTATTGGACAGTCGTACCAGTAAAGACAATAACCTGAAAGGTTACTCATATGCTAAATATAAGAATAATGGACGAGTCAGCCAGTTTGGTGAATACAAATATAACCTGAAAGGCGATATCTTTCAATCAGAAGAATCCGATTACCATATTGTTGTTGCAGATGGCATGGAGCATCTGGTATATCGTCCGGATAAATATTCCATGATTGTGCTTAGTTCTCATTTTCCCAGGCTTGCTGACTATATCATCAATTTTTCCTACATTTTTATCTTTTCATTCCTGGTCGTATCAGGCTTTTTAATCCTGCTTTACCTGCCCATGATCCAACGTTCCTTCCTCTGGGACTTCAGGAACAAGATCCAATTTTCCATGATCACTATTACACTTGTTTCCTTTGGGATCATCGGTACTTACACCATTTTCTATATTAACCGGCAATACCAGGAAAAAACAATGACTCGATCAATGATAAAATGCAATCGGTACACAATCAACTAAATAATTTTCTAATTTTCGAAAAAACGACTAATCCTAACTGGACTGAAGATAATGATGATTTAGTCGAACCGTTGATGGCTCTCAGAAGCACTTTTTTTACCGATATCAACCTTTTTGATGTACATGGCGAGTTAATTGCCACATCTCTTCCTGATATTTTTGATAAAGGGTTAATCAGCACCCAAATAAATCCGGATGCTTTTATAAAGTTGACTTTTAGCCAAAAGGCCTCCATCATAGAAAAAGAAGATATAGGAAAATTAAGCTATACCTCCGTCTATGAACCCATCGTGGATGGAAAAAATAATGTGATCGCTTTTCTGAATTTACCTTATTTTACTCAACAGGACGATCTCCGGGAAGAAATATCAAGTGTCGTACTGGCGGTCACCAATTTTTACATGGTCATTATCCTGCTCACGGTTATTATATCAATCGTTGTGAGTAACCAAATCACACAGCCATTGAACATGTTGCAGGAAAAATTCAGAAATATCAAGTTAGGAGAAAAGAATGAGCCCATCCGTTATAATAAAAATGATGAAATCGGAGGATTGGTTAAAGAATATAACAGGGCTATAGAGGAGTTAGCACGAAGCGCTAGCCGCCTGGCCCGTTCCGAACGTGAATCGGCCTGGAGGGAGATGGCAAAGCAAATTGCCCACGAAATCAACAACCCCCTGACGCCAATGAAATTAAGCATCCAGCATCTCAAACGTGCATGGGACAACAAATCAGAGCGTTTTGACGAATATATGGAAAAAATATCCCACTCTTTGGTGGAACAAATTGATGCTCTCTCCTTCATTGCCACAGAGTTTTCAAATTTTGCAAAAATGCCGGTGGCACAAAATCAATTGATCGATCTTATTACCAGAATCGACGATGTTGTGCCATTGTTTGCTACAGGTGACAATAAACGGGCTTTCCATACAAATTACCATGGCCTGCAAAATGCAACGATTTATGCCGATAGGGAACAGATATCCCGTGTCTTTATTAACCTGTTTAAAAATGCATTGCAAGCCATTCCCAAGGATCGTCCAGCCGATATACATGTAGATGTACTAAAGCTCAACCAAATGATCTGGGTCAGGATAAAAGATAATGGAATGGGCATTCCGGAAGAAATGCAAGAAAAAATCTTCCGTCCAAATTTTACTACAAAATCCAGTGGCATGGGCGTTGGACTAACCATTGTCCGTAATATTATTGAAAGTGCCGGAGGTACAATCAGTTTCCGTACCAAACAAAATGAAGGCACCACTTTTATCATTAGTTTTCCTTCTGCGGAAACCGATGCATAATTTGAAATACGACTGCTTTATAACAAAACAGCTAGCTCTAATAATGGTCAGAATATTTTCCAACCTTTATTTTATACTTTTGTCAGGTTTAATAATTCCTCAAGCAGTTTTTCAATAATTCGTTTAACAATATACAGCAAATGTGTCACGTAAAATCAATAGAATTGACAGATATTTAATGTATAATGCTCAAAAATAAAACTCTGCAAAGCAAGTAAGATTGGATGTTTTGTGGTACTAATTAAAAAAAATATACACAAAATGATATTTTTTTGTAAAAAGAATAAAAATATACTGTAATATTGCATTACATAAAAATAAGTGTTTAATTTTTAAAATTTTGATATAATATGAATAAATAAAAGTTACAAATTAAAAGCAAAACTAATCCAGATATACACAGACTGGAAATATGTTGACTTGGCAGTGAAACTCAACTAAAAGATTATTCTAACACATACACTAAACATAGTTGAGCAGTATCTGACTAAAACCGTTAAGTATTCGGATCCGCTGTAACAGGTTTATTACTAACCAAGTCCATTTACTAAAATTCAAAATATAAAGGTTTTTATAAAACACGGATGTACAGACATCATTCTGCTTGATAGCATATGTTGAATTGCGATCTGATTTTTTATGGATCAACAGCAATTTGGTTGAAAATATCTCATTTTCAATCTATAAAAAACACCTTTATATAACACAGAAATTGAAAGAGTGACCATTTTTTAGTTGGCATTTACTCCAAAAGGCCAGAGAGTTCAGTGTTTATAGAAATCCTGAAACAGGTATTTCCGTAGGCTGGCTTTTGAAGGAAAATAATCTTTTAAATACTTAATATTAGACGTTTACAAAAATGAAGTTAAATTATTTTTTTATGATTGCATGCACTTTTTTTATATGTTCTTCATGTAAAAAAAGCGATGATCTGGTTGAAATTAAAAAATCAACCAAAAATTTTCAGGCAAATGTTGGTTTTGAACTTAACATAGGTGCAACATCAACCTCAATAAGTAAAAGTTTTATCCCGGCTTATGCATTAGACGCTTTCAGTATATATGCATTTAAAAAGTCTGAAAATAGCGGGGATTATATTTTTAATAAGACAATCAATCTGCAGAATTTTACATATTCAGATTCGGAAAAGAAGATTGTCGGAACGGATTCTATTGATGCAGGGATATATAAATTTCTGCCGATATATGGATTGAGAAATCAGTCCAACACCCTTGGAAGTCCTGCTATGGAAGGCAGGATGCTCAATCAGGATCTGGTAATGGAGTATAATGCTAATACTCCGTTAAAAGAAATTTTCTTACAGACAGGTGAAATAGAAGATATTCCGGAATATGAGATCACTGTCTTAAGCCCAAATCCCCGGATCAAATACACTTTAAACCGGGCTGTTGCACGTGTTGACCTGATGCTTATTAAAGCAGTCAAAAATCCTGATGGCTCATATACTGAACAATCCTATCCCGACGGTGAAGATATCCTGGGAGGAAATATTCTTGAACAAATCGGATTCAATTTCAGGTCGATGAATGACAGAATGAATTTTTTCGGCCGCAATCTTACGGGAACACCCATTTCTGCAAATCTTAACCTTGAAAACCCTGACCAACTGGTGGTGGTCGGTACCGGAACAAAAACAATTATAGGCAGCAATACCTATGATAAATATGACCATATAGAAAGTGACGATATCATCAAAGGTTCTGCCCATATATTCGGAACTTATATGATTCCGAATAATGATGGCAGCAGAACAACAGGTATGGACGTTTATTTAAAGCCGGTAAATGGAGTTGGTAGAAGATTCAATGTAAGTACGCTGGACAATAACCATCTTTTGCCTCTTGAACGGAATAAAATCACACTGGTAAAAGTATATGTATTGGAAGGGAATGTATTTACCCCAAATGTCCGTTTTGAAGTGGAAGTAAACATTGTGTGGGAGACTCCGAACAAAGAAGAAGGAGAAATTAACGATATAAGTATCTAAAATATTATATAAAATGAAAATTACCAATTTTATCATATTTAGCTTGATCATAACAGTATTGTCCTGTTCAAAAGATAATACCGTTGAAATAGCCGAACCCTCCGAAAATCCATCTAAACAATCGCAGATCATACGTTTCATGTCTGAAACAGATAATGTCTCTATCCTGGTTTTTAATGAAAACAACAATGATTTTTACTATCAGAAAACCATATCGCCTGTTTGGGCCGCTGATGGAAGTGCTTATTCGACTTTAGCATTGGGTAATTATAAATTTCTGTTTCTTAAATCCGAAGGTTTAAATACGATTGTTCAGCCGGATCCGTTGAACAGTAATTCAAATTTCACGGATTTCCATATCGCAGCAAAAGAAGACCCGGATCATCCAGGTTATTATCTGCCTGTTGATGAAATATGGTTTCCTGAGACTACACGAATGGCGGATAGTACTTATACCATTGCCGGCAAGGATACCATACGTAATAAATTGAAAAGAGCAGTAAGCCAGGTAGTCGTAAACATAAACAGAGCTACATCGATCAACCTGTTTGTGCCTGCTCCATTTAAAAATGGAAAGAATATAACGGAATATATCAGGGAAATACAGATTGAAGCTATCGGAGTAGGTGATTCCATCGACATTTACGGAGGTAAAGGGAATGTGAGCAGTTTGTTTTCAACGGATCAGGCAGATATAACTGCCGATGGCTTTGCCGTTGTCAACGGTCCCATGCTTTTCCCACCTACTTCAGGAACCCAGACACAAGTAAGAGTGACGCTTGTACCTACAGCAGACAGTCCTTTTCCTGAAATGAAAAAGACAATTACAGGTACACTGGAAAGAAACAAACAGCTTGAAATCACATTGTGGCTGACCATAACATTTAAATTCGCAGAGGTAACCATTAAAAATATTTCTTTCTCGGATGGTGATGAAGGAATATGGAATTGACTAATTAAAAAATACCGTAAAATGAAAAATCAAGTAATTCTACAGGTCGTATCTTTTTGTATTGGAATGGCATTGCTCTCCTGTTCGGATGCATTAGACACAGACGATAATATGAAACACATTTCAGAGACCCATACCCCGGTCTCCATAAATATAAAAAGAAATGCAGTCACGGAACTAAAATATGATATCTATATTTTTAGAAAAGCCCTGGATAAAAATGAGCCGTATTTATTAACAGATTCAGCGAAACTTGAAGATTTAAACAGTGAAAGTCTCAGATTCAAAAACATTACTTTGGTCGACAGCACATTCAGATTCCTGTTTTTATCAACTGATAAAAATACCCCTCAAATATTCTTCAAAAATAAAAATGGGTCAATCATGCAATTCGGCGATGAATGGGACGATATCATGATTGTATCAACGGATTCGATCTCCGGGGAAAACTATTATGGTATTGTTGAGTGTTCCGGGGATCAGATTCTCAATGGGCGAACGATACAGGCGGACATGCAGCATATTGGGGGGCGGATTGTACTCGATATATTCCGCACTGAAACTACCGTCAGGGAACCTGTAAGTATTGTGTCACCAAAGGTTGCCTCGGTACTCGACAGGGTCTTTAAAATAAAAATGGAATATACAGGCAGAAGTCAAAGTGTTTATTTTAACGATCTCTCGATGATAGATGATGTTGCGGGTAATGAAAGGGCAACTTATACCCAGTTTTTATATCCGGATACAGTCTTAAATACCCTTAAAGTAAATCTCCCCCAATCCGACAGAGGAATAGAAAACGCTTATAGTGGCGTAAGAGGAAGTGCCCGTATCATGGGTATATGGAGTCTACAATCGACACGGAAAATGAAGATAAAATCTACCTTTTACTTCCATGATACGACACCTAAATGCGGAAATCCCGATCACAACCACGCTTCAACCTGCTATTCTGTTGATTCGTTGATCATGAACATACCGCCGACTTCATCAACAGATCTGATAAGTGTCCTGCCTAATTATTATACGGTGAATAAAGCCGGAATCAGATTCGACAGGATCATAGACCTGAAACATACTTCTTCTATAGAATTTATATGGGACTGGAATAAAAACTAATAATAAATAAACAAATGATACGGAAATTAACCATATTTTTTGCAGTAATATTATATGTATCTGCATGTCAGAAAGACGAAACGATCTTAAAAGAAAATGACAAAAATGTAAATGTGAAAATATCATTATCCATGAATGAATTTATGGATCAGGAAACAGGATATACATTGATGAAGAGTACACGTGCAAACCCAGTTAACCGTTGCTATACAACAAATGGCTTTGCCACTATTATCACAAAGAAGATAGATCATTACTGGATAGTGGATACGGTGATCCATAAAGAACTTGTAACCGGAAAAGGTACCGGAAGTTTTTATTTAACAGACCAACATATACTGAACGATGTATCCCTTGAAATGAGACCGGGTACCTACAGGGTAGTGATCATAACCGGAAAAGCATTTTCAACATGGTCATGGAATGATCAGATAAAAAAGGGATTAGTGGTCGAAGATACAGACATAACTGATTATCCTGTTCCGTTTGCCTGTAAATATAAGGCCAATAACCAGAATGGGTTTACTAATACAGACTCCCTGACATTAGGAACTGAAGTCTTTTCAGGTATGAAACAATTCGAAGTAAAAAAAACCGAAGATCTGCATTCCGACGTTATTGTGAATGATGTAAAAGTTGAATTGTTAAGAAAAGTGAGTAATTACAGGATGGCACTCAGGCATATTACGGATGGAACTGTAGAACCTTTTCATATAGGTGGTCAGAAATATTATATTATGGCCCAGTTTAATACCAAAAAGGATACTCCATTTTGCCAGGGTTTGAACATCTGGGGGGATCCCTGGTATAACCCTGATAAGAAAATGACATCCTGGTGGTACTGTACTGAAGTATACCCTGATCTTGTGAAAGGGAAAGACGGCCTGGATTATCTGGTTAATTCTCCATTACCCACTCTAAGGCAATATTCGTCCTATATGTTTACAGATCCTAAGGTGGAGGTTCCTATTACCATCTCTTCTGTAAAAATAAATAAGGGGTATAACCTTGCCGAATTTTTCTATTTGGGTTCTGTAACGGACACAATAAAACATAATAATATACGGGGAATAGCATTCCGGTCATCTTTAAATGATTTGCCGGGAGGTTACTATTTTGAATTATTCTTAGAAGAAGATAGCAACAATATTCCCATCAATACAGCGACTTTGTTTGACGATTTTATCGAATACAATCTACCTGATCAATAAAATTGATAAAACTAAATACAGAAACAGATGACAACGAAAAATAAAGAAACCAAGAAAGTTAATACATTGGTAATGCTGTTATTAGGCATGACACTTTCAGGATGTATCAAGGATGCACCAGATCCATGTCCGGTAGGTGATCTTTCATTACTGGTTTTTGTGGAAAATTTTCAGAATCCCTCAGACGATCCGCTTTTTGACACTGAGCCGATATTCAGTACCCGAATAAATCATTTACGTTACTACCTATATAGGGACGGACTCCTGTATGAACAGGGGCTGGTAGATAGTTGGCCCAAAGCATCAAGAGCATATTATACATTTCAGTATGATAGCCTTGAATTCGGAAATTATGAAATCGTACTTATTGGAAATTGTACAAAAGCAGCATTAAGCGGAGATCCTTCAAACCCGGCCAGTCTATCGCTTACGTTCCCAGGTTGTAGTGATACGGAAGACTTTTTTACGGCAGCCTTTCCTTTTACTTTGGACACTTATGGTTTGAGTCAATATGAAATTGGCCTGTCAAGGGCTCATGGAATCGTAAGTTATGATTTTATAAATGTTCCTAATGATATAACAGAAATTGAGGTGGTAATGGACAATGTGGGATTGCAGAAATGGGTAAAAGGTGATTATCAGGATGTATTCTGTGCCACCCATAGGTATGCATTTTTTTCTGCAGGGTCCAATAATAAACGAAGCAGATCGGCCTCAGATATCAGGTGGGGAGAAGATTATAGAGTCGCTACTTTTCCTACGGTTTCCGGCGAACGTTCCACGTATACCATGAATTTATACCGCAACGGCGAAAATACACCTTACATCAGCCAGAAAGTTTGCGACACATTGGTGGTAAAAAGGAATCAACTGTTAGAAATAACCGCCATTTTCAACAACGGGAGTTTTCAGTTTGAGATAGATATGAATACTTCATGGGATGGCACCTCTGACGCCGGAGGAGCAGAAATTTAAAATTAACACTTTAGGATCATTTAATAAGAATTTTATGAAAAGGATTTTATATATCTTCATGTTATTTTTTTCAGGGATCTCGTTGAATGCCCAGCACCTTGGAATTAAAACAAATGTATTATACGATTTAACAACTACGATCAACCTGGGACCGGAAATCGGTTTAGGTAAGCGTTTTTCTCTTGATATCCCGGTAAATTATAATCCATGGGAATTTTCTGATAACAGAAAAATCAAACATTGGATGGTACAACCGGAATTGCGTTATTGGTTTTGTGAACGTTTCAACAGGCACTTCATAGGCCTCCACGGTATTGCCGGACAATACAATTTTTGCAACATCGATATCTCTGATAATCTGAGGGATTACAATTACCAGGGTGATTTTTACGGAGTCGGACTGGCCTATGGATATCAATGGATATTGGGTAACCGTTGGGGATTTGAAGCCAGTATTGGAGCAGGATATGTATACCTTGACTATGATAAGTATCAGTGCGCCGAATGCGGCACACTCATTAAAAGCGATACCAAACATTATTTCGGAATTACTAAGTTATCATTAAGTTTCGTTTATTTCATTTTTTAATTACTCGACATGAAAACTACATTTATCCTCGTTTTATCTTTGGTTTTATTGTTTTTAACGAACCTGGCAGATGCCAGGCAAAAAGATACGGTAATTATCAGTGATGCGTTTGCAGAGCAACAAGGTGGACGATTCATTGTTAAAATGAAAATGGACGCAACTGATGCCCGTATGCACAAAACCGAAGCATTAATACTCACCCCTGTAATTATATCCGGTCAGCAGGAACAGGATCTACCACCTGTCATTATCAACGGAAAGAACAGGTATAAAATGTTCAAAAGGGAAGAAGCTTTCGGAGAACATGAAAACGACACGATTCAACCGTATTTGTTCCTGAAGGCTACAGACACATTGGATATTAATTATATGCAGGATATTCCTTTTGAGACATGGATGCAGAATGGCCGGATTGATCTTAGGGAAGAAACATACG
Organism: Bacteroidales bacterium; assembly: GCA_031275285.1. Lineage (NCBI taxonomy): Bacteria > Pseudomonadati > Bacteroidota > Bacteroidia > Bacteroidales > Bacteroidales bacterium. The sequence goes on from JAISOY010000092.1 coordinate 15,157, forward strand.
GTTGTGCAGGATGTGTAAATCCTAAAGATACCAGCAATCTTCTCGTATTAAGAACACCTGATAAACCGGATATCCATTTTTCAGTAACCTACATCGTTCCGGAAACCGAAGCGGTAAAAAACAGGAATTATGAAGGAGCCGCTTACCTGGACTTCAAAGTAGGAAAATCTGACATTATAGAAAATTTCAGGAACAACGAATACGAGTTGAATAAGATCAGGGAAGAAGTCAATAGGGTCAAAAACAATAAAGATGCTGTGATTGACTCCATTACATTATGTGGTTATGCTTCTCCAGAAGACACTTACGAAAGAAATAAGAAATTGTCAGCCGATCGTTCCATTTCGTTAAAGAAATATTTACAGAAAGAATATAAGTATACTGATAGATTTTTCCAGATCACAGCTGGTGATGAAGATTGGGACGGATTGAAAAAATTGGTGGAAGGATCAAATATCCAGCAAAAAGATAGAATACTGGACATTATCGATACTAATATTCATCCTGATGAAAAGGAAAAAATGCTCAAGTCGTTACCTATATATCAGGAATTACTCAATACGTATTTCCCGAAACTGCGTCGTACCGATTACAAATTAAACTATACGGTTCGTGCATTCAGCGTAGAAGAAGGGAAAGATATTATCAAGGAACGTCCCGAACAAATGAGTCTCAATGAGATGTATCTTGTTGCCAATACATATCCTAAAAGTAGTGAGGAATTCAAAGAAGTATTTGATATAGCGGTCAGGGTTTTTCCTTATGATTATGTGGCGAACAATAACGCGGCAGCTGTCAAGCTTGAGAATAATGATCCTCAGGGGGCCCGGCTTTATCTGGACAAATACCCGGACAACCCGCAATTATGGAACAATCAAGGCATTTCATATGCCCTTGAAGAGGATATAGAAAAATCCAGGGAATTCTTTTTGAAAGCTCAGGAAGCAGGCTCAGTTGAAGCCCCGGGAAACCTTGAAACCCTCAAAATACTCGAAAGCTATTTAGATGTGAGAGGACGTACAATAGGTTATGAACCGGATGATGTCGACTAATCTATATATCTCCAAGAGGTTGTCGTTAAATATGGCAACCTCTTTTACTTTCAGATAAAAAGTATGAATGATAAAATCCGTTGATCGCATGCTTATGTTACAAAGCCATACGGCAAGGAAAGATGAGATAGCAAGAAGAAAAGAAACAACCGAAAAAATAAAAAAAGATATTAAAAAAAATAATATAAAATCCCTTGCCCTCTTTTTTATTTTGGTACTTTCGATTTTTTTCTATGTACTTATTTTATTTTCTGTAAATGAAAAAGTATGGATTTTAATAAGCCTATCAACCATATTTATATTCTTTCTCTGGCTTTCTATTCCACGTTTATTAAAATGCCTGATTGATAATAAGATTATTTCTGTTATGGATAAAATGGATGATATGGCCTGGTTTTACACGGTAATTAATTTTCCTGCGAAAGGAAGAAAAAATAGAAAATTTCTAAGAGGGATGTATAAGATATGTACAGATCCGGATTATGTGAAAGAAAATAATCAAATCGTCCCTAAACAAAAGATAATTTATTCATACAGAGATTTCAGCAAAATACCGGAAATGGAAAATACCTTCTAAAGTCATTACTTATTGTTACCAATTGCTAATATTTAAATACTATGCTGAAGGGGCAAATCAATAACTTCTCTACCTCATATTCTATATCAATTAAACAACAAAATAGGCTGTATCAGTCTGATACAGCCTATTTTATTTGGAAAATCATCCTGGATTAAACTTCTTCTTTAGCTTCTTCAACTGCAGGAGCCGTATTATCTTTCGTCAGATCCCTGTAAATAACAGAATTGCAACCTAAATTAACAACAACCATAACAATCAGTAAAAGAAAGTTAAGTATTGATCCTATGCTTCCCAATTTACTAAAAATCCAACCCACTATAGCAACTGCCAGCATCAACAGAAAACTTACACCAAAAATGGTCCATTTATAACCATAAGTGGCTTTATTACTTTGGATCATAGCCTGAGTCGGTGATAATTGTTTGTCGATCAACAAGAATATACTCAACGACCAGCCAATAGCGATTACAATGCCCGGAACAACCAGAAACAACATAGCAGGCCAAATAGCAATGAGCATTAACCCTATCAAGGAAAAATATTCACCCATAAACTGACGGTATTTTTCATCAAATATGAATAGAGGTGAAATGATCTTGCCTTTACTTAGTTCAATCGGAATAGCACTTATGGCGATAGTAGTACCGACATTAATGTAAGGGATCCAAATGGTAAGTATCCATAATACGACTGCGCCCAATAATGATAACGCATTTTTTAATCCGATACCGAGTCCTTCCTGCAAGACTCCCATAATTGTAATTTTCTTCTCCATATATTACTTAAAATTAAAGATTTATAATTAACTACATTCAAAAAGTTTTCTAAAAGTACAAAGAATTATCCAACTAAGCAATTTCAGATTATAGAACACATAGTCAAAAATGACCAACTTTACTGGTATACGAAAAGATCCGGATAAAGATTCAAATGAAAAGATTTATTTTACTAAAAAAATTAAAAAGCTTTTTTGCGAATATCATAAATAAAACTTACTTTTGCGCTCTCATTTTTTAAATGAGGATGGCAAATTGAATAATTTAGACAATCATCATATAAATATCCGATAATGAAAAGAACATTTCAGCCTTCGAATAGGAAAAGAAAAAACAAACATGGGTTTAGAGAAAGAATGTCAACTGTTGCAGGACGTAAAATCCTGGCTTCTCGTAGAGCACAGGGTAGGAAGAAACTTTCTGTTTCAGACGAATATTCGCGCAAGTAAATATTGATAAACCTTAAAGCATAAAAATAAAGAACTGCCTGTGTGGTTCTTTATTTTTTTATTGTATTAACTCATCAGTTAAGAGCAAAAGCACTTAAAATAAAATATTTTATACTTTTCCTTTCAGGAAGGGAACAAAGGCAAAAGTCCCATGTTTGGATATCACAGTCTCTGTTTCGGATTTTTTTTCTACCAGGATCATTTCCTGCTGTTCACTATTTCCCACAGGAATTACCATCCTTCCGTTTTCTTTTAATTGTTGTACCAAGTTATCCGGTATATCTACCGCACCGGCCGTAACCAGAATTTTATCAAACGGAGCATAAGCCGGCAATCCGGCATAGCCATCCCCATAATGAAAATGCATTTTATATCCCAGTTGTCCTAACAGTTGCTGGGACTTAATGAATAGTTCACGCTGCCGTTCAATAGTAAACACCCTGGCTCCCATCTCAAAAAGGACTGCCGCCTGATATCCCGATCCGGTACCTATTTCCAGTATTTTCTCGTGTGGTTGCACATTCAAAAGTTGGGTTTGAAAAGCTACTGTATACGGTTGCGATATGGTTTGTCCGGCACCGATCGGAAAAGCAGAATCTTTATATGAAAAATTAATAAACCCACTATCCATGAAAGTATGCCGCGGAACTTTCCCGATCGCTTCAAGTACTTTTTCATCTGTAATCCCCTTCTGCCGTAATTCTTCAACCAATAAACGGCGTAATCCCCTATGTCTGTATGAATCCTCCATCTCCTTTTTTGAAGCGCAAAAGTAATGAAAATTCAAGACAGATAGAAACAGGGATGTGCAGATCATTATTTGGTTTTGTCCACATTTTGGTTAATTTTGTGCTAAAGAAGCGTATTCTCCGGGACAAATTATTATTATTTTGAACCAACCATGTTAGTAACCTGAATGGATATCAACCCATCAACCGTTTTGTTAATTGCTTCCATCTTGCTTTTTATTAGCGTGTTGGTGAGTAAAACTGCAAGTAAAACAGGATTACCTGCGCTGGCCATATTTTTATTTATCGGTATGTTGGCCGGATCGGATGGTATCGGCAAGATATCATTCAACAGTCCTGCAACAGCTCAATTTCTTGGCATTGTTGCTCTTTGTTTCATTCTTTTTTCCGGAGGACTGGATACCAAGCTGAAGCAGATCAAACCCGTGCTCTGGAGGGGTATTAGTTTATCCACGGTCGGAGTGTTGATCACAGCCGTTACTCTTGGCTTTTTTGTACATTGGATCACCGATTTCGGTTTAATGGAATCCATGTTACTGGGTTCAATTGTTTCATCTACTGATGCTGCTGCTGTGTTTGCGATTTTTAGAAGTAAAAACACCGGACTAAAACGAAATCTTCGGCCCACACTCGAACTGGAAAGTGGAAGTAATGACCCAATGGCTTATTTTCTTACCATTACTTTCATATCCATTATACAGCATCCGGAAACTTCATTCTGGTCAATGATACCTTTATTCCTGAAAGGAACGGTACTTGGCCTGTTAATGGGATATTTTATCGGAAAAATAACAGTCCGTATCATCAATAAGGTGGGATTGTTTGTTGAAGGGTTATACCCGGTATTGACTATTGCCATGATGTTTTTCAGTTTTTCCCTGACTGAATTCATCGGAGGTAATGGGTTTCTATCCATTTATTTATCCGGATTGATCCTGGGAAACAGTAATTTCATTCACAAACGAAGTTTATTGAGGTTTTATGATGGTTTTGCCTGGCTGATGCAGATTGTCATGTTCTTATCACTAGGGCTCCTGGTTTTTCCTTCCCAGATGACTCCCATTATAGGTATCGGATTACTGATTTCAGCATTTCTGATCTTCGTAGCCCGTCCTCTGGCCGTCTTCTTATGTTTATGGCCTTTTAAAATGTATTATAAAGATTTGATCCTGATATCGTGGGTAGGATTAAAAGGTGCTGTTCCTATTATCTTTGCGACTTATGCAATGGTTGAAAAAATACCTAACGCGGATACAATATTCCATATTGTATTCTTTATAACCCTGACATCTTTATTATTACAGGGAACTTCCCTGTTTAAAGTAGCTGAAAAACTCAAACTCACCATTCCTGAAGGGAAAGCGAAAAAAACCATCCTGGAATTTGATTCTGAAACCATCAAATCCGTTCTGGAAGAAATTATGGTAGAACCTGATTTCCGGTGTGTTGACCACAGCATAGTAGACATGGAACTTCCCAAAACTGCTTTGATCGTGATGATTGAGCGGGATGATAAATATTTCACACCCAATGGTTCGACTATTATTGAAGCAGGTGACAGGCTTACCATCCTGGCTGATTCGAAAGATAACCTGGATACTACCTTTAATGCTCTTAAGACATAAGATTTTTCAATAAATACAATATGTAAGGACAAAAAAGGCTACTTTTGAACATTGAAAATGTTAAGGTATGAATAACATTTTTAAGAAATAAAATTTTGACATCAATATAAAAATATAAATATGACCCGTAGAAAAGGTAAAATAAAAAAGAGTCCGGCCGGGAAACAGGAATTATTGGTACGCGTAATGACTATATTTCAACGCCATCCCAATGAATTACTTAATTACAGGCAAATAACCAAACGAATGGAAATCAACGACGAGGCGACACGCCGGCTATTGCCATCATTGTTGCATGAACTTGAAAAAGATAAACAAATAAAAGAGACCGAACGTGGTAAATATAAACTGAACCTTGAAACCGGATGTATTACCGGAAAAGTTGATATGACAGCTCATGGTTATGCATATATTATCTCTCCCGAAAGCGAAGAAGATGTGTTCGTCTCCCAGAAACACCTCAGGGAAGCACTTCATGGTGACACGGTAAAGGTACATCTGTTTGCTCGTCGTAAAAGTGCCAAACTGGAAGGACAGGTAGTGAAAGTGATCGAAAGATCCCGGTCGACTTTTGTCGGAACCATCGGTATCTCCGAGAATTTTGCATTCATGATACCGGACAGCCGGTTTATGCCTTATGATTTATTCATTCCCCAGGGAAAGGAACATGGCGCAAAGGATGGTCAAAAGGTGGTTGCACGTATTATCGACTGGCCTCACCGAGCGAAGAATCCAATTGGCGAAGTGGTTGAAGTATTGGGTGATCCGGGTCAGAATGAAACAGAAATGCATGCCATCCTAGCAGAATTTGAATTACCTTACCGGTTTGAGAAAAAGGTAGAAGATACGGCTGCATCTATTTCGGCCGAGATATCTGAGGAAGAGATCAAAAACAGACGGGACTTCCGGGGAATTCCAACCCTGACTATTGACCCGGCTGATGCAAAAGACTTTGATGATGCCCTCTCTCTGAGAAAATTAGACAATGGAAACTGGGAAGTAGGGATACACATTGCCGATGTGACACATTATATACAACCGGGCTCCTTGCTTGACAAGGAAGCCATCAACCGTGCTACTTCAATATATCTGGTAGACCGGGTAGTTCCTATGCTTCCCGAAAAATTATCCAATAATCTCTGTTCCCTGCGTCCGGATGAGGATAAGCTCTGCTTTTCTTCTGTTTTTGAAATGGACGACCATGCTCATGTACTGAAACAATGGTTTGGAAGAACTATTATCCGTTCCATCAATCGATTATCTTATGAGGAAGCACAAGTAATTATTGATACCGGCGCCGGAAAAATGAAGGAAGAAATAATGACACTCCATCATTTAGCGCAGACGCTTAGGGAAGATCGGTTTAAAAAGGGATCTATTTCCTTTGAACGCGCTGAACCTAAATTCAATCTGGATAAAAACGGTAAACCTCTGGGAGTCTATTTTGTTGAAAATACCACATCGCACCAGTTAATTGAAGAATTCATGTTATTGGCCAACCGCCGTGTAGCTGAATACTGTTCCGATATCATGCAAGTGGAAAGTCCACCCCGCAACGGTAAGGGAAAAGTTGGCGTATACCGTATACACGATAAACCCAATATGGAGAAGTTGGAGAATTTTGCAGGATTTATTACCCGTTTCGGATATTCTATCAAAACGTCTTCAGATCGTTCTATTGCGTCTTCCTTAAACAAGCTTTTGGAAAAAGTAAAAGGTACCAAAGAAGAAAATATGATAGAAACACTTGCCCTGCGTTCTATGGCTAAAGCTGATTATTCAACGGACAATATCGGACATTATGGTCTGGGATTCAAGTATTATACCCATTTTACATCCCCGATACGACGCTATCCCGACATGATGGTACACCGGTTGCTCCAGTATTATCTGGACGGCAATGGTACAAAGCCCGATAAGAATGAATTGGAAGCATTATGCCGGCAATCTTCAAATATGGAACATCGCGCTGTTGACGCTGAACGCGCCTCAATCAAATACAAACAGGTAGAATTCATGATTGATAAAGTCGGGCAATGTTTCGATGGAATTATCTCAGGAGTTACCGAATGGGGTATTTATGTGGAATTAAATGAGAACAAATGCGAAGGAATGATCCATATCCGGGAATTGAATGATGACTTTTACATATTTGATGAAGAAAACTACTGTATCAAAGGGAAACAACGGGGACGGACCTTCCGGTTGGGGAGTCCCATCCGTATTGAAGTATGGCGGGCCAACCTGTTAAAAAAGCAACTGGATTTCCGCTTGGCAGAAGATAATGTAGATAATAAAGGAAAAAATCGATAATTATTCCACAAATTTTGACTGTAGGATTCGGGAATTAGGGGGTACGCTATGGGTTAGCCATACATTACCACCGACAATGGTACCTTCACCTATGGTGATTCGTCCTAATATGGATGAATTGGAATAAACCGTTACGTGATCTTCCAATATAGGATGCCTTGGAACATCAATCGGATTACCTTCATCATCCAAAGTAAAACTCTTAGCACCAAGAGTCACCCCCTGATACAAACGGACATGCTTTCCTATGATCGTCGTCTGGCCGATAACTACCCCTGTGCCATGGTCAATACTGAAATATTCGCCAATTTTTGCTCCCGGGTGTATATCAATTCCTGTTTCGGAATGCGCTATTTCCGAAATAATCCTGGGTATAAGGGGAATCCCCAGATTCAATAATTCATGTGCCACACGGTAATTCAATAAGGCCCTCATAGCCGGATAGCAAAAAATAACTTCCGTATAATCTTTTGCTGCAGGATCACCGGAGTGAATGGCATTCACATCCGTCGATAATAATCTTTTGACTTCAGGTAAACGACCAATAAACTTTTCAGATAATTCACATGCAGTTTCTTTAGTTTTGCATAAATCATCCACTTCACCGGAAAAAGTCAATGTCCGGTATATCTGTTCCGATAACGCATCATACAGCTTCTCCACATTAACTCCGGTATGATATGGCACCGAATTAATATTCACTAAAGGGCTACCAAAGTAACCCGGAAACATAATTGTTCTCAATATTTCTAAAATAGAAATTAAAGCCTTGGTTTCCGGAAGTTGTTTCTCAAATAACGGAATGTACGGATATCTAATGGCGTGATCCACTGCCAGTTTCTCAACAGTTTCCTGTAATGAACGGAATATATCTTGTTTTTGCATCGTTGATTATCCTTGATGGTTAAGTAATACACAAACATATAAAAAATATTGCAAAGACAAAGACAGAAGCGGATGATAATAAATCATGCATTTCTGTCTTTATTATTGTATTGTTGAGTTTATCCCGAATGCAAAATAAAAAACAGAGAAGGGTATGGTGGTACCTTTGGTTCCATGAGAGCATTTATTGAGCATGAAGAAAGGATCAAGAAGCCTCGTTTTTAAAATTCCAACAGGATCCTGAAAATGCTGCCCGGGTTTCCTGTCCACTTTTCCAGGGCTTCCTGTGCTTTTCCGGGCGAATAAATACCACTGATCAGTTCGTTGACAGGACAAGTTCCTTTTTTGATATATTCTATAACAGCACGAAAATCTTCGGGCATTGCATTACGTGAACCCAATATATCCAATTCTTTTTGTACGAACAATTTTGTTTCGAATGCAACTTCTTGCTTAGCATAGCCAATATATACCACTCTTCCGGTAAACGCCGCTTCATCAATGGCCATCCGGTAAGTTCCCGGGGCACCGACAGCCTCTATTACAACATCGGGACCGTAACCCTGTGTGATCTCCTGTAAACGGTCATGTAGGTTTTCAGTTCGTGAGTTAATAGTAAACATAGCACCCATTAGTTTGGCCAATTGTAGTTTTTTATCGTCCATATCTACAGCAATGATTTTGGCTCCCCTTAATGCGGCACGTGTAACAGCTCCCATTCCTATCATACCGCAACCGATCACCATGACTGTATCGAGATCGGTAATACGGGCACGGGAAATAGCATGAAATCCCACACTCATTGGTTCGACCAGACAGAATTCCTTGGGGGATATCCGGGGATCAGGAATTACTTTCTGCCATGGAACGGCAATATATTCACACATGGAACCGTCCCTTTGTACACCCATTGTCTGGTTATACCGGCAGGCATTGGGCTTTCCGTTCCGGCAGGACGAACAGTTGCCGCATGATGTATAGGGATTGACAGTACAAGACATTCCGGGTTTAAGGTGTGGCGGACATTTCTCACCTGCTTTTTCAATTACTGCGCCTATTTCGTGTCCAGGAATCACCGGAAACCGAACCATTGGGTTTTTCCCCAGGTAGGTATTCAAATCCGATCCGCAAAAGCCTACATAATGTACTTTTAACAATAAGTCTTCAGATTGTATTTCAGGCATAGGAATTTCTATGACTTGTATTTTTCCAGGTTGAATGATTTGTACTGCTTTCATATTATAGAGGATTATTCGGACATGTTTTTTATATACGGTAAGTCGACCAGGTGTTCAAAACGGTAGAATTTCCTGGCATTTTCACCTAAGAATAAATTCTTTTCATCATCTGTCATAATTTCTGATTTAATAATAAAATCGTAAGACATTTTATAAGTGATGGCAGTGATGGTACGCGGATAATCGGAACCCCACATCAGTTTTTCCATTCCGACCAGTGAAGCGGCTTCTTTAATAGCTTTTACAGCTCCTGAAAATGGGTAAAACTCATCATGGAACAACCATGTGATACCACCGGACTCAATCATGACGTTCGGATGGAGAGCCAGTCTGATCTGTTCCTGCCATCCAGACCGGGTAACCATACCGAAATGTCCGATCGCTATCCGCAAACCGGGAAATTCGTTGATAATTTCTTTCATCTCCTGTACTTGTTCGGCGCCTGCTGCCAAATCAACGGACAACAGAATATCGTTTTGTTCCATCAAACGAAACATCTGCATCATTTCATCACAAGTAAGGTATATACGTTTATCCTGCATAATCAGGCGTTCGGCAGGGATTTTGATCGCTTTGAAACCATATCTGATCAGTTTTCCGGCATGATCCACATAATCGGGTACCCGGGCATCTACCATTCCGCAACAAAGAAAACGGTCCGGATATCGTTGTTGTACTTCCCACAAATAATCGTTTTGTAAACCGTCGATATATTCCTGAGTAATTACAGCTGCGGATACTTGTGCATAATCCATATTAGACAGGAATATTTCCGCAGTGTTCCTCCCATCGGTAATGAAAGGAGGCAACATCTGCCTGATTTCACCCATGAAAAGCGAACATCCGTTTTTCAGCGTCCGTATCTTCATTCCGTTTACTTCGGTATCTTGCCGGAGCCACAGATGAGCATGCGCATCGATGATTTTCATGTGAATAAAATTTATTACGCTTCCGCTCCATGAGAACGCTAGCGCTAAGTTGATTTTCAATGGTCACATGGAACCTTTAGCTCATCGATTCCATATGAATTATTTAATTTATCGATAATATCCATATTTTATTGACTTCGTCGAACTCGTAAACTCGGTTCATTACGTTGGGTGAACAGTGATGTTCATGGATATTTCATCTGGATAAGATTTTAAGTTCAAAAAGACGGTTTATGTCTTATATCAAGATAAAAATAGCTTTAACTGTTCAACCATGTATCACGGAACCGGGGCTCGAGTATTTTTTGTACATCATGTAATAATACCTCATCCAAAGGTTCTTCTACCCATCGGATGTTTTGCAGGACGGCTTCCGGACGTGTCGTACTGAATAAAGTAGTGGCAATCCGCGGATTACTTACTGCATATTTTACGGCTAATTGATCGATAGATCTGCCTTTAGAGATACAATATTCTACTGCTTTCCGGCATATATCGCGGAGCGGTCCAGGTGCAGGGTGCCATTCCGGAGCGCCCTTTTCCGTGAGTAAGCCCATTGAAAACGGAGAAGCGTTAATAACGCCGATCCCATGTTCTTCAAAATAATCAAGGTAATCTGTCAGGGCATCATCATTCAGGCAATAATGACAGAACGAGAGAATACTGTCTACTGTTCCCTGAGGTACATGGTCAATCACATATTTGAAATGACGGAGTGTCAGGTTAGTGATACCTACATGATTTACGATACCGTTATTCCGTAATTCGACCAATGCCGGAAGCGTTTCCCGGCATACCAGGTCAAGATCGGCAAATTCAATGTCATGCACATTAACCAGGTCGATGTAGCTTACATGTAACCGCTCCATACTTTCATACACGCTTTCGAACGATCGCTTTGCGGAATAATCCCAGATATTTACCCCGTCATTCCCGTAACGGCCCACTTTTGTAGAAAGGTAATACCTGTCCCTCCCGATATCTTTCAGGGCTTTTCCCAGTACTGTTTCGGCCTTATAATGGCCGTAATAAGGTGATACGTCAATAAAGTTGATGCCATGATCCACGGCAGTGTGTACGGCTGCAATCCCGTCTTTTTCCCTGAAGGAATGAAAGACTCCACCCAATGATGATGCCCCGAAGCTGAGGTTGGAAACCCTCATTCCTGTTTTCCCGATTTCCCTGTATTCCATATATGCGTATAAATTAAAAATGTGAAGCTGTATCAGTGACCGTGTTTCATTACCTCATCCACGGCTTCCGATTCCAAATGCCCACCTACTTTTTTGTCAAAACTGATTTTGAAAGCGTATGCAAACTCACAGGGTTTCGTTTCCGGAAAAGATAATTTCAATCCATTGTCGGTTTGTTCGTAATCGATCTGCTCATCCGACCCCAACAAGCTTACGTTTAAAATCCGTGCATCGGCTACGGCGTTCTTATCTAACGATTTGATTACTACACCAGCGTCATCCCAATTCAATACAATAGCATAAAAATCATTACCCTTAGTGGTAAACCTGATATCACGGGCGGTATACCGGGTTGCGGTATTGTCGGTAAATGTTCCTACAGTTCCTTCTGTATCGCCTTCACCGAACTTTTTCCAGCAACGTGTGCCATAAATAGCATCACCGTTTACTTTTAACCAATTACCAATGGCCAGCAGGACATTTTTTTGTTCCTCCGTAATGGTTCCATCTGCTTTCGGCCCGATATTTAATAATAGATTCCCATTTTTGCTGACAATATCAATCAGGTCATGTACAATTTGTTCAGGGGTTTTGTTTTCTTCCCCTTCAATATAGCACCAGGATTTTTTGCCCACAGAGGTGTCTGTTTGCCAGGGAAATTTCATCATTTTTCCTGATTTTCCCCGTTCTACATCCCAGACATGTATACTGGTCGGATATCCTTGTTTGGTATTGACCACTACCTGCTTTCCCCAATCTATTGCACTATTATAATAATAAGCCAGGAATTTGTTAAAATAGGGCATTAATACGGGATCATTGACTGTCCAGTCAAACCACACCAGTTCGGGTTCGTATTTGTTGATCAGTTCATAAGTATGAGTCAGCCAATTTCGGGCCCAGGCAACATCATAAAATTTTTCTCCGGGTAGTCTTTTTCCATACAGGCTGATTGTGGTATCCTGTACATCAGAAGGAAATTTCATTCCCCCGTTATAAAACCAACCGTTTTCTGCCCGATGCGTGGAGACACCGAATACAATACCTTCTTTTTCCAATGATTGTTTCAAAAGGCCTACTATATCTTTTTTGGGGCCCATTTTAACGGAATTCCATGGATTCAGGTCGCTTTCATACATGGCAAAACCGTCGTGATGCTCGGCCACGGGGACCACATAACGTGCTCCTGCTGCCTTGAACAATTTAGCCCATTCACCGGCATCGAATTTTTCCGCTTTGAACATGGGAATAAAATCTTTATATCCGAATTTAGTATGTTCCCCATAGGTTTCGATATGGTGTTTATATTCCCTCGAATCCTTCATGTACATATTCCTCGGATACCATTCATTGCCGAAGGCAGGAACGGCATATACACCCCAATGAATAAAGATACCGAATTTCCCATCGATGAACCATTCGGGAAAATGATAATTTTCAGCAAGGTTTTCCCAGTTGGGTTGAAATATTTCCGTTCCTCCAGGTGATGCTACGGAATCAATATTGATGTTTGTTTTATTTCCGCTTTTGCAGGAAACGATGCATAGTGCAAGTGCGATTATAAGTAAATGGTTATTTTTCATTGCGTTAAAATTTGAATAGGTGATCAATTTGTAAAAACATAGCAAATATAGAAATGAATGTTTTTCCAGTGTAATACAATTTCGATGAGAAATCGCACAATATCGATATCCTGTTTTGTATTATTCAATAATAGAGTAGATTATTTGTTTTTTACTATTCTTATTCCGATATTTGATGATGGTATTTATGTGCTTCCGTGATGAATAAGAAAGAGAATCTGAACCTGATATTGTTGAATATAGGGCGTGCTGTACACAATGCGGATTGGAACTGGAAAGGAGTAAACAGTCCTTTTGCCAGGATCTATTTTGTGGAAAGCGGCTCGGCAAAAGTCATTATCGGGGATAAATTGTTGGCCGTGACACCTGGATTTTTATACCTTATTCCTTCATTTACTACGCACGGATATGTTTGTGACGGTCCATTCGTTCTCTATTATATTCATGTTTATGACGAACAGCACATATTCGATCGGTTGAATTTTCCGTTTAAGGTGGAGGCCGGTAAACTGGAAGCCTTGCTTGTGAAACGCTTGCTGGCAATCAACCCGGATAGGGAACTGACACGTTACGATCCCGGAACATATGATAATCCACCTACTTTGATGCAGAATATAGCCCATAGTTCCCAATTTCCTTTTTATACAATTGTTGAAACCAAGGGGATTTTGCTCCAGTTGTTTTCCCATTTCCTGGTTCGGGCTACTTTTAAGCAGAATATAACCGATAAAAGGATATTAAAAGTAGTACGATATATCAGGGAACATATCCATCAAGCTATAAAAATACAGGAGTTATCCGCGCTTTGCTGTCTTTCGGATGATCATTTTATCCGTATATTTAAAAAAGAACTGAAATGTACGCCTATGGAATATATTAATCAACGGAAGATAGAAAGGACACAGCTCATGTTATTGATTGATGAAAAACCGGTAAAGGAAATTGCTTATTCTCTTTCGTTTGAAAATGTTTCCTATTTCAATCGTCTTTTTAAAAAATATACGCAACTAACTCCCAATCAGTATCGGGAAAAATTAATCCAGGGAAAGAACCGGATGCTTTTGTGAATTTACTGTTAAAGTAGATAAAAATAGCATGACAATGTGACTTAAGAAAACAATAAACAGCACTAATTGCTTATTTTCCGGACGACCGGTAAAAGTTACGGTTCGATTTCACCAGGCTTACTGCAAACAATACAATATTTTTAGTTTCCGTCAGGATGTTCAGGTAAAGCACACTATTACGTGTTGAGACTTCTTGCTTTTTGATCCTTTTCAATTGCTTTTTCTGCAAATTATCAATCAAATTCAATATAACTACTTTCTTTTTGCGGATATCTTCCAGATCATCGTACCGGCGGTTTTTCAGCACATGCAAAATCATATTGAAAAATATGGCCATTTCATCATTTAATTCTGTCAATTCTTTCATCTGTACAGGAATAAATGGAGAATGGTTATTATCCAAATATTCAAAAGCAGGTTTATAAATAAACAAAATACTATTGGCTATTTCCCGGGATGAATCTGCTACCTGTACATAGAACTGGCTCGATTCCAATGCATCCCCCTGCAATTTAGCAATGACTTTATAAACATTATTCCTAAGGTCTTTTGTATGTTTATTTAAATCATGTACTTCATCACTCATTCCCTTTAATGCCTTCCTTTTATTATCCAAAAAGTTACTAAGTATCAGATAATATAGTTTTGATGCAGCAATAGTCATAGAAACAATCTGTTCGTTACTGCTTTCAAAAACACGCGAAGAGGTAACACTCTTAGCATTCAATAACCCAACATCCTTCTTTTTCTTGTTCTCTTTTTCCTGTTCTTTTGCTTTCCTTTCCGATAAAAAGAGGGAACGGAACATAAAATAAAGTACAATGGCCACGAAGATTGAAAATGTGACCCATTTTCCCCAAATCAATAACGAGGTTATGATACAGGATAGTGTCAGCGCCGAAATAGCCGTAATAAACCATCCGCCTATTACTGTAATTACTCCTGTGATCCGGTATACTGCGGTTTCCCTGTCCCAGGCCCGGTCTGCCAATGAACTCCCCATTGCCACCATAAAAGTCACATAAGTTGTAGATAAGGGCAGTTTCAATGATGTAGCAGAAGCAATAAGGATACTGGCAACTACCAGATTTACAGATGCCCTTACCTGATCAAAAGCAACATCTTCATCCGACCTCCTCTTCTGAAAACGCCGGTCTATCTTTTTTTGCCATCTCTTAGGAACAATTCTTTCAAAAAAACCGGAAGCATTCAATGTTCCACGAACCAATGTTCGTGCCAGCAAAGTTGAATCAAACTGCTCCTCCCCTGCCGTATCCTGACGACTCAGGTTGATTGTTGTATCGATCACCTTACGGGCCCGTCTCGAAAATGCCAGAGTAACCGCCATGATCAAACCGGCAATCAATAAGAAAATAGTCGGTGTTTTCACAGCCTCATTCAGTGAACTCATCACCAAACTATTATCTGCAACCCCAGAAGATGCATATACTTTATATGATTCCAAACCAGCCAAAGGCACCCCTATAAAATTTACCAGGTCATTCCCGGCAAAAGCCATAGCCAATGCAAATGTGCCGACAAGTATCACTATTTTTAAAACATTGGTCTTGAAAGCCCACATGAGCAGTTGTAAGATAATGGTCCACAAAACAAAATTACCTATCAGCAACTGCCAGTTATGGGTATTGATCCACTCCAGGTATTCCGGTTTCATAAATGAAGCACCTTTTGCTCCTTTCATGATCATGAAATAAATAATAGAAGTAATAGCTATTCCTCCGAATAATGACCCGAAGTACTTATATGTTTTGCGGTAATTAAAAGTAAAGATAAAACGAACCACCCATTGTATCAGGGAACCGGAAACAAACGCCACAACAACAGATATCAATATCCCGCTAATAATGGCCAATGCTTTGGCTGTATTTATATACTCCCCTAATGCAGCATAGCCTTCGCCAGCCTGGGTCAACTTGAATATAGCCATCGCCAGGGATGCGCCTAGCAGATCAAAAATAATGGATACTGTGGTAGAAGTTGGTAATCCCAGACCATTAAATATATCAAGTAAAATGACATCGGATATCATTACCCCGACAAAGATCCACATGATCTCATTAAAATAAAATTTACTCGGGTTGAAAATACCATTTCGCGCAATATCCATCATTCCGCTTGAAAATGTCGCTCCTAGTACAATTCCAAGGCAAGCGACAATCATAATTGTACGGTACGATGCGACCTTAGAACCTATGGCGGAATTAAGAAAATTAGAAGCATCATTACTCACCCCGACCATCAGGTCAAACACAGCAAACAGCAATAAAACCCCAACAAGAATAATGTATACTTGGTCCATAATTTATGATATATTTAAGCTACAAAAATACGTCCCGTCATTTTTTCCAATGTTAAATAATTGTTAAGATATTGTAAATTTTACCCCATTAACTATTGTAATCTTAACAAGAAATTCATAACTTTGTTATAATTAGGTTAACATATGCACAAAACACCCGGATCATGATCAATCAATGGCTTCATGAAGCACTGTATTCAATGGAAATAAATACCACAACAGCTACATTCAGACTGGTATTTAGTTTAATAGTCGGCGGCATTATCGGATTGGAACGACGCTGGAGGCAACAACCGGCTGGTTTCCGGACCCATATTTTAATCTGTTTGGCTGCGACTTTACTAATGATGTTATCTATATACATTCCACAACAATATGAAGATTTTAAAAACGGGGATCCCGGCAGGATTGCCGCACAAATCATTACAGGTGTAGGCTTCTTAGGGGCCGGAGCCATTATCAAAATCGGGTCCAATATCCGCGGACTAACAACGGCGGCGTCCATCTGGCTGATCTCAGCCATCGGTATGGGAATCGGCGCCGGACTATACCTTATAT
Organism: Bacteroidales bacterium; assembly: GCA_031275285.1. Taxonomy (NCBI): domain Bacteria; kingdom Pseudomonadati; phylum Bacteroidota; class Bacteroidia; order Bacteroidales; species Bacteroidales bacterium. The sequence continues at coordinate 32,474 of JAISOY010000092.1, forward strand.
CGGGCATTGTTGCGTTCCTTATGCTATTTATCTTAATCGTCCTTGAAAGGTTTGAAAAACGAATAATACCGGATTATACAACCAGGATATTATCCGTAATCACAGAGAGCCGGACTGTCAGTTCAGACAAGATCCTCAGTATCCTAAAACACTATCCCCTTTCGGTAGTCAATGTCGATATTCACCACAGTTTTAGTAAAGTGACGACCGAAATGAACTTTACAATATCTTTTAAAAATAATTTGCCCATAGACAATATTATTGACGCTATTGGAGAGATCGAACAGGTAAAGATGGTCAATCTACTCTGACTTTTCGGGCAAAATCCGTACATTTGTCGCTTCATTTATTCTTCATGCACCACAATAAAAAGCGTAAAATCGTCAACGACCCGGTATATGGTTTTATCAACATACCATATCCGATACTATATGACTTGATGGAGCATCCTTATTTTCAAAGATTAAGACGCATCAAGCAACTCGGACTAACCAGCCTCGTGTATCCGGGCGCCAACCATACACGTTTTCAACATGCACTGGGGTCGATGCACCTGATGGAAGAAGCGATAAAAACGCTCCGTTCGAAAGGATTGGATATTACCGAAAGCGAATCGGAAGCAGCCCTGATCGCTATTTTACTGCACGACATTGGTCATGGTCCTTATTCCCATGCTTTGGAACATACGGTAGTGGAGAATGTGTCTCATGAAACGATATCCTTACTTTTCATGCAGGAACTGAATAACCAATTCAACGGAAAACTCGATCTGGCTATTGATATATTCCAAAAAAAATATCCAAAAAAATATCTGTGCCAGCTAGTTTCCAGCCAGTTGGATATGGACCGGCTGGACTATCTCAGGCGCGACAGTTTTTTTACAGGGGTCACTGAGGGAATTATCGGATCTGACCGGATCATCAAAATGCTTCATGTTTACCAGGATGAATTGGTCATCGAAGCAAAAGGTATCTATTCCATTGAAAAATTCCTACTGGCCCGGCGATTAATGTACTGGCAGGTATACCTTCATAAAACCGTAATCTCAGCAGATCAGCTATTATTAAGTATTTTAAGAAGGGCAAAACAACTCATACACTCCGGGATAGAAATTTTCACTACTCCCGACCTACATTATTTCCTTTATGATTCTACTTCCTTAGAAACAAAACAAAAACCGTCGGAAATGCTCCATCATTATGCCAACCTGGATGATAATGATATAGCGATCGCTATTAAAATGTGGTCTTCTCACGAAGACCCGGTACTATCAAAATTATCAGACAAGTTATTGAACCGGACTTTGTTTCGTATTGAAATACAAAATGAACCCTTTTCAGCCGATCATATTGCTCATATGCGGAAACAAGTGGCCAGACATTATCAGTTCAGTGAAAGCGATGCTGATTTCTTTGTCTGTTCTGGTATATTATCCAATCATGCATACAATAGCAATAATACCGGAGAAAGTATCCTCGCTATGCAACAAGGTAGACCGGTTGATATTACGGAAGCTTCCGATTTAGATAATCTATTCGGGATGTCAAAAATAGTGGAGAAATATTTTTTATGCTACCCAAAAGATTTGAAATAAAGATATACACGATACAAAAGGGGCATAAATGATTTTTTTTTTGTGAAAAAGCATGTAGCTTTGTAGATCAATCAAAATATGAAACAATCGTATTGGATGAAATTTTTCCAGAAGATTAATCATCTGAAAATTATCATATTTTCACTTTTCATCTGGTGGACTGGGGTTGATTTTGTATCCGGACAGTTCTACAACGGACATCAAATGACTTTCGGAAAAAACAGGGTCCAGTACAATGATTTTTTCTGGTCATACTACAGGTTTGAGCGTTTCGATATTTATTTCTCCCAGGATGGGAACGAATTGGCATTGTATGCAGAAACAGTGGCAACACCCGAACTGGAACGTATAGAAGGCTTATTTGATCATGTAATTGAAAAACGCATTATTTTCATCATTTATAATAAATTAACCGATTTCAGACAGGGTAATATAGGTCTGGTCACTGGTATTGACGAATATAATACAGGCGGCGTGACCCGCATCGTTGATAATAAAGTTTTCCTGTATTTTGATGGTGACCACCAATCATTCGAAAAACAGATCCGGTCATCTATTTCCGAGGTAATCATTAATGAGATGCTTTATGGAAGCGCGCTACGAACCAATATGGCCACTTCCGCAACCATCAATATCCCGGCCTGGTACCATGCCGGTTTGATGTCATATATGGCCGAACCTTGGAGTGTCGAGATGGAAGACAGGATAAAAGATGGCATCATCAGCGGTCGGTATAAGAAGTTCACCCGTCTAACCGGTCAGGATGCGATATGGGCCGGGCACTCGTTCTGGAGATTCATCGAAAAAGAATATGGTATAGCTGTGGTTTCAAATATTGTGTATATCACTCGGCTCAATAAAAGTGTAAAAAGCGGTTTTCTGGCTGTCCTGGGTAATAATTTAAAAGGCCTTACCAAAGAATGGTTGAATTACTATACACAACTTTATGCGGAAGATAATCGTCCACACCCTGATGCACAACCGGAAATAAAACCCAAAAAGAACCGGGTATACGATAAAATAAAAATCAGTCCTAACGGCCGGTATATGGCTTATGTAACCAACGACATGGGGCAATACAAGGTTTGGATACGGGACCTTGAAACCGGAAAACAAAAGCGGGTTTTTAAACGCGAACAAAAACTGGAACAAATCCAGGATTATTCTTATCCCGTACTTGCCTGGCACCCCAGTGGTGACATCCTCCTAAGCATATATGAAGAAAAAGGTGGACTGAAAATGACATTTTATGATATCCCCCTTAAAGAAAGGACCACCCGTAATTTATTGTATTTTGAAAAAATACTCTCCGCCAATTTTTCTCCGGATGGAGGAAAAATAGTCATGTCGGCATACCGTTTCGGCAGATCCGATATTTTTGTCCATACCTTTGCTTCCGGAACCAACGAGATTATCACTGATGATTTTGCAGATGACTCTAATCCGAAATTCATTGAAAACGGATCAAAAATTATTTTCTCTTCCAACCGTCTCAGTGATACCCTTCATTACGACGGTGCTGCTATCCAAAAATTATCTCCCACTAAGAGCCTGTTCATATACGATTATGTCCGGAAATCACCTAAGCTAATCCCTCTGGCCGATAAGCCCTATACCAACCAGACACATCCTACTGAGTTGTCAAAAAACAAATTTGCTTTCCTCAGTGATCAAAGCGGGATTATCAACCGGTATGTCACTTCTTTTGATAGTGTTATCAGTTTTATTGACACTACTGTACACTATCGTTACACGGCAAACTCACAACCTATTTCCGACTTCTCCCGTAATATCCTGGATGAAGATATCCAGGTCAAAGACAAAAAAGGAATGTCTTTGTTCAGAAATAACGGACGGTTCAATATGTATCAGGAACCTTTATCCTTCAATCCATTGGATGAGCCCGCTCCTACCGAATTCAAAAAAGAAGTGATAAGGAAGCAACATATTGCTGATAGTATTGAGTATGCTTCCAGGACCGCTATTCCCGCCATATTGCTTGAGGATGGTAATATTATGACACCGGAAGGCGATACCATTAAATTCGATATGGATAGAGTGGATATTTACCGCTATGTCTTTGAAGTAGAAAAACTAAATTTCTACCAAAATGAATTTGAATTGACCGATTATCAATTAGAAGAAGATTCTATCAAAGCGAACCGGAATAAAATACGGATTTATCAAACTGCATTTTATCCCAACTATTTGGTTTCCCAGGTTGACTTTAGTTTTCTGGAAGCATCATATCAGGCATATAACGGAGGAGCCGTTTATTATAATCCCGGCTTTAACCTGCTGTTCAAGTTAGGAACAAACGATCTTTTTGAAGATTATAAGATCATCGGTGGTTTTCGTTTTGGTCTTGATTTTGAAAGTAATGAATACCTGTTGAGTTTTGAAAACCTGAAACGCCGTCTGGACAGGCAAATCATCTTTCACCGACAGGCATACGAAAACTATGCTGTAGACCAGAACTACATTTACTATCCGTTAAAAACCCATACACATGAATTATTTTATTCATTACGTTATCCTTTTACACAAACTCTTGCATTAAAAGGAACCGCCTCGTTCCGCGATGACCGTACTGTTTTTTTAACAGACATTACCATACCTGTAAGTCTTAATATGGCTAATTATCATCGTATGTGGGCAGGCCTGAAACTGGAACTAATTTTCGATAATACGCGGAAAAAAGGGATCAATATTTATGAGGGCTGGCGTTATAAAATCTTTGGAGAAACATACTGGCAATTAAATGAAGCATCTGATTTATTTGTCATTGGAGCTGATTTCCGGCATTATCAGGTAATACACAGGAACCTGATCTGGGCAAGCCGATTTGCCACCAGTTCATCTTTTGGCCGCAGCCGTTTATTGTATTATCTGGGTAGTGTTGATAACTGGATCAATTTCTTCAGTAACAGAACTATTTTTGACAGATCTGTACGTGTTGACAATCAGGAAAATTATGCTTATCAGACATTGGCTACCAATATGCGGGGATTTATCCAAAATATCCGTAACGGAAATAACTTTGCATTGATGAATAATGAGATACGGTGGCCATTTATCCAATATTTTGCTAATTATCCATTATCGAACTTTTGGTCAGCCCTGCAATTGGTTGGTTTTTTTGATGTCGGAACTGCCTGGTCGGGAGTTTCTCCTTTCAGGAAGACCAGTGCATATGACCATGAGTATGTATACAACAATGACAATCCTGATGATGCTTCCGTTTCTATTACTATTGAAACCGGGAGAGATCCGATTGTTTTCGGATACGGGTTCGGATTACGCGCTCAACTTCTTGGTTATTTTCTGAGGTTTGACTGGGCATGGGGTATTGAAAACAGGGTTATTCTTCCCAATGTCTTCTATTTTTCAATGAATCTTGATTTTTAAACAACGATATGGCTGTATCCCGTTTTGGTGTATCATTAGAAAGCGATCTACTTGAAGCTTTGGATCATTATGTCGAAGAAAATAATTTCCCCAACCGCTCACAGGCGATCAGGCAATTGATAGAGCGTAACCTCGTAGAAAAAAAATGGCAATGTAATCATATTGTTGC
>JAISOY010000093.1 GCA_031275285.1 Bacteroidales bacterium
CAGCGTATTCGGCAAGTTCCTTTCAAACCTTTGATCATAGTCATCGATCAGGTCACCGTTCGAATCGACATGGCGCTTTCCGTTTTCATCGGCCCGGAAGCGGCTTCCAATGATCAGTCCGGGATGCATTGCCCTGAGTTCTTTTCCTAATTCATCCACCCATGCAGCTTCTTTCATCCATGCCCCATCCCATGAGCCATCAAACCAGAGTCCTTTGGCTTTAGGATAATCGGTCAGCAATTCGATCAACTGATTACGGGTAAATTCTTTGAATGTTTCATAACGGGCCTTTTGTTCATCGGTTTTCAATGCCACATAGCCGGCCCAGTTCAATCTGTCGTCGCTTGTAATGGAAGCCCCTGCCTGATACCCGGGATGATTCCAGTCAATAATGGAAAAATACAGGTAAACATCTATTCCTTCTGCATCATAAGCATCTACCAGTTCTTTTACGATATCGTTCTTGTAAGGAGTGTTGGCAATCGTATAATCAGTGTATTTACTCGGCCACATACAAAAGCCATCATGATGTTTTGTGGTGAATATCATGTATTTTGCACCCATCTGTTTTGCCTGCTTTGCCCATTTTTTCGCATCAAAGGCAACCGGATTGAATTGTTTGTACAAATTATCATATTCTTCCCTGCTGATGAGCCCGGATGAACGAAACCACTCCGCGGCATAGGTAGATATTTTTCCGTTCCATTGCCCTCCCGGAATGGCATATACACCCCAATGAATAAACTGTCCCAGACCATACTCACGCCAGCGTTGCATTTCCGGATCGGTACGTTTTCCTGTATGATGGGCACCATGTTTCAACGGAATGCGCCTGGGCGGATTATTTTGTGCCATAGCCTGAAAGGCGAATACCATGCAAATAAAAATAATAAATACACTTTTTTTCATGATTGATCTATTCTTTAGTATTTAATCGTTTTAAGTTCCTCTATTTTCACAATCCGGCATGTTCTTTCAAACGGACTTCAGGGGCGTTATTGTCCAAATCCTTATCTGCTTCGGAATAATTCCATACTATTTCATATTTATAAGAATTTCCGTCTCTTGTTACTTTTGCTTCAATCATGTTCTCCCCTTCTTTCAGGGTAACATCATCAAATATATAATGAACATACGTATATCCTTTTCTTCCTGACTTTATCTCCTCGCCATTAATGAATAACCGTGGAGTTCCCACATTCGAAAAGATGGTAACCGGTGTTACCTGATTACCTCTGTTCACCACCCTCCGCTGTGTAATATACAAAACAGGCTCTTTGCTCCAGTTGGCCTTGTACCAGTAGAACGGATCCTTTTTCGTCTTCCTGTCAAAGGTAACCAATCCTTTCATATTTCTCGATTCTACTTTTCCCTGAGATGACATTGGCGTTGCAAAATCATCAGATTTATAAAGGGATTACTCATTCATGTATCCGGAAAACTGATAACTGATTTTACTTACCTTATTTTTAATTCTTGATATATCTTATTCATATCGTCATAAAGAAAAATAATAGCCGTTCCGCAGCAACTGTTCGTATTTTTCTTTGTTAAACCTGTAATAAAACGCACCTCTTTTCGAACCCGATTTATCCTTGTCTTCCTGCTTTTCCAGAATATCCATTTCCAGAATTTTTTTCCTGAAATTCCGTTTATCCAGCGTTCGCTGGTAAATGGCCTCATAAAGTGATTGCAATTGCGGTAAGGTAAATTTTTCAGGCAAAAGATTGAAACCGATAGGTTTTGTCGCTGCCTTTTTCCTCAGAATTTCGATGGTATCGTTCAACATCTGATTGTGGTCGAAAATAAGTTTCCCTACTTTTCCAAGTGGTTCCCAACGGGCGTTATGTTTTTTACACAGGTTATCATCGAACAATTTCAGGTTGATCAACGCATAATAAGCAACTGATACAACACGTTCCCCGACATCACGTCCGAGTTCGCCATAAGTGCCGACCTGTTCCATAAAAACATCGCTGATGCCGGTATATTCGTACAGTACACGTGTCACGGTTTCCGAAAGACTTTCATCCGAACGTAAAAAACCTCCCATTAAAGTATCTTCTCCTTTCAATGGCTCAAATTTCCGTTTAGAAACGAGGAGATATAACCTGTCATCCTTGAATCCTAAAATAATACAATCTACTGCTACGAAAAACTTTTCCTGTTCCTGATAAAATGGACACATTAAATTACAAGTTTATGGAAGTGCTTACTTGTTAATCAATATTTTTTAAAGATCACAAAACAAATCACTTAACATCCGGTAAATTATTTTAAAATGATTTTGTAGATCCCAAACGACTGAGGTTCTGCTTTCACCGTTAAAATACTGTTATCCAGACTTGCCGTTGTTTCTTGCAGAACAATCCGGTTCGGATTTTCCAGCGAATTGATGGCTTTTAATTCGTTGTCCTGCATTTTAACACACTCACCAAGCATCAGCACTGTATTTTTCTTTATTCCCGAAAGGGTGATTTTAACCTCTTGCGCACCGGTACCTGTGTTTACTATTTTAACGATGTAACAGTTCGCATCTTTGTCTAATACTGCCGAAGCATACATACCGTTTTCACCTGTGACCGTGTTCCCGTTTTGCAATAATGATGCTGTATTGGTTCCTTTTTCTCTGGCATAAACCTGTTGCACATAATAGTTGGGTGTTTTTACGACCGAGAGGTTGTTGAACCAGATTAAATCCGGGTTCCACTGCCACGCGTCGTAATGGGCGAACAACGGTGCATAGGTGCACATGTGTACAATATCGGCATTACGTTCCAGCCCTGTCATGAAAGCGGCTTCATAAAGCGCCGAAAGGAAATTGTTCTGTTTTCCTGATGGATGGTCGTGGCACGCATATTCGCCCGCAAAAACGGCAGGACCTTTGCGGTCGTACTTGTCGTAACGGGCGGCACTGTTCAGAAACCACTGCGGGTCTTTGTAATAATGCTCGTCAACCAGATCGACTTTCAGGCGTTTCATCTCGGGCCACAGGTAGTCGAATTCTTTTCCGTCGGCCGAAGGTCCGGAACTTCCGATGATCTTGATACCGGGATATCTGGCACGGATGGCTTTGATGAACGGTTCCAGACGTTCGACATATTCATTGCCCCACTGTTCATTACCGATACCGATGTATTTCAGGTTGAAGGGCGCGGGATGTCCCATTTCAGCGCGTAGTTTTCCCCAGACAGTAGAAACATCGCCATTGGCAAATTCAATCAAATCCAAAGCATCCTGAATGTACCGGTCTAACTCGCCTACGGGTACGTGGGCTTCGCAACAACCGTTCTGGTACTGACAGGCCAGTCCGACATTGACAACGGGCAGCGGTTCGGCGCCGATGTCTTCCGACAAAAGGAAATATTCGAAAAAGCCCAATCCATAGCTTTGGAAATAATCGGGAAAGAAACGGTGCATAAACGTATAGTGCCAGCGGTTTTCGTTCAGAGGACGATTTTCGACGGGGCCTACGCTTTTTTTCCAGTCGTAGCGGGTTTCCAGATCGGTTCCTTCGACAATGCAGCCACCGGGGAAACGGAAAACTCCAGGGGTTAAATCTTCCAACGCCTGTGCCAGGTCTTTGCGCAATCCGTTTTCGCGTCCTTTATAGGTGTCGACGGGAAAAAGCGAAACATGTTCCAACGCAACGGAACCTTTTGATGTGAGGAAAATACGCAGCCGTCCTTTTTCTTCGGTCGAAGACGGAGTAAGGACAATCTGGTATTTTTCCCAATCATCGGATCTGATGATCAGATCTTTTCGGGCAATGATATTATTTTGCGCGTTTATCAGTTCGACGCGGATTTTTTGCTCACCGGGCGAGTTGACTTTTTTTGCCCAGACTGAAAAGCGGTAACCGGCATCTTTCCTGAATCCCATTCCACGGAAGCCTTCGTTTTCGATTCCCGTATGCTTATGTTCATGCCCGGGATATGAAAGCACTACGTAGTGGGGATTGCGTTCGAAGGGTGGATCGTCTTTTCTTAATGCTACTTTCCCGAAAGTATTCCATCCCATCAGATTTTGCGGAAATTCGAAAGAGCGGTTCTTGACCAGTTCGGCATACAAACCACCATCGGCAGCAAAATTAATGTCCTCAAAAAACAGTCCGTACATGGTAGGTTGGATCGGAGCGCTTTTCTTTCTGGTATCGAGGGTGAGATCGATGGTTTGGGCTTTTACCATAAAGGTAAAAGTCAGTAATACGATACCTGCTGATATTTTCAATATTTTTTTCCTGTTCATAACATCCTGGCTATTAAGTTAAGTTCATTTTACTTTATTAAATGTAACTTTATATTTTTTCATATAACGATTTCTTAATCATTTTTCACTTTCATCCGCAACACCGTGAATGAATATGCGGACAGTTCCATCTCTCCCGAAAAGGTTACCTGTGCGCTTACGGGCTCTGCGCGCCTGTCATCGGGTTTCCCTGTCAAAACTGTTTTAACGGCGGTATTTTCCACATTCAGATCATCAATGTTCAACATTGCTTTTGCCTCAACAGGCAGCAGGTTGAGCAGTTTTATAATGATATCGCCTGTTTTGCTGTCGCGGACAACCGAACAGGCAATCCGTTTACAGACACCGCTGTTCCCGTCGGAAACTTTAACAAGGCTTGTAAGGTATTCGTCGCCCGGATTTTGCCCGTACAACTTCTGCACATGGTAGCCGACGGTAGGCTTTACTTCAGTGTTGTTGAAATAAATGAGGTCGGGACTCCACTGTGTATGTTTTTCTTTTGCCAGAAGCGGCGCATAAGAGGTAAGGGCTACGATGTCGCCGTTCCGTTCAATATTTGCCAGATGCAGGGCCTCGGTCAATGCTGTTTCAATGTTGTTATGGCGTCCCGGAACATGCGCCGCATATTCGCCCAGATAAACCCTGGGCTTCGAGCGGTCGTAGCGGTCGTAATAATCCTGATTGTGGATGAACCATCCGGGCGGGACATAATAATGTTCGTCGATCATCTGAATGCCCGTTTCAGTGGCTACACGCCATCCTTCGGTGTAGTCGCTTCCTTCGTAAAATGGCCCCGCGGTTCCGACAATCATCATTTCAGGATATTTTTCCTTAATGGCACGGCATATCATCACGAAACGTTCTTCAAAAACATCGGAAATAAGGTCTTCGTTGCCTATTCCTATATATTTCAATCCGAAAGGTTCCGGATGCCCTGCATCGGCACGCATTTTCGCCCATTTGTTTTTCTTCGGGTCGCCATTGGCCCATTCAATCAGATCGAAGATCTCCTGAATGTAATCCTGCATTTCATCCAACGGGATACCACACTGCTGTCCGTGTCCGCCTGTTCCTGAGTTCTGACAGGGCACACCGGCAGCGAGGACAGGGAGCGGTTCGGCACCGATATCTTCGCAGAACAGGAAATATTCGTAATACCCCAATCCCATTGTCTGGTGATACCCCCACAGGTTGCGGTCGGGTTTGCGCGATTCAAGCGGTCCGATGGTATTTTTCCAACGATATATATTATCCATGCCATCGCCGTGTGCCACACAGCCGCCCGGAAAACGGACAAAACGGGGATGCATATCGGCGAGCGTTTGAGCAAGGTCGGCACGGAGACCATTCTTACGTCCCCTGAACGTTTTCTGCGGGAAAAGAGAAACCATGTCAAGGGCAATCTTCCCTTCTGCCTGCGGAATTATTTCGAGACGGGCATCGTTCACTGTTTCGTTTGCAGTAATCACTGCAAAATGTTTTTTCCATGACTGTGATATGTTTTTGATGGTGGATACACCATAAACTTCACCGTTTTTTCCGGTCAACCTTACGAGCAGGCTCTGCCCCCTGCCTTCAAGGCCACGTATAAAAACTGAAAAATCATATTTATCTCCCTTTTTCAGCGGGATGCCGTCGAAACCCTCGTTGATAAGTCCTGTTCCCGGTTTTCTGATATCGAGTACGGCGTAATGTTTGTTATTTTCATGAACAGGACCGGATGTTTCGATATGGAAACCTATATGTTCACCGTTCAGCGTCCACGCTGAACGGGCATTCCATTCACGGTGGTCGGCACCGGAAAATTCAAAATCCCGGTTACGGATCAATTCGGCATAAAGTCCGCCGTCGGCAGCATAATTGATGTCTTCGAAAAAAATACCGATGAGCATATTACTGATGGGTTTGCTCTTCGACGGATCGACCGTTACGGTTACTTCCACAGGTTTCAGCCCGGCAAAACGGACGGGGTCGTCCCGCATCAGTTCGTTGTGCAAGCCATTGCGGTATTCGGCAATCTGCCATGTCTTTATCAGATGGTCGATTTCCGTCCAGGCAATCTGATGGGTGGTTCCCGTCTGGCTTTCCCCATTGAGGATCATCACATCACGCTGGTTGATCCGTGCCGCTTCAGGAATTTTCCGTGCAGGTTCGAAATGTTTGAAATCTTTGGTAAATGTTCCGAACAGTTCTTTATCCTGTCCTTTGGTATTCACCCACGAAATAAAGTAACCGTCTTTGTCCGGATCGTAACCGATTTCGATCATCCGGCAATTACCTTGTCCTTCGAACAGATAGGGATAGGATTGCGGTTTCCAGTAGGTGAGGTTTCCGGAAGTGGTGTGGGCGATCACTCCCACATCATCATTCAGTGTCCACAGGCAATGCCAGAGTCCGTTGCCGGCACGGTACAATACGGGATCGTACATGCGCTTCTGGCTTCCCCAGCGTCCGAAATCACTTTTTACAAAAGGGTGACCGTTACCTATCGGATGCCAGTTCTCTTTATCAATACTCCATGCAAAGCGCAGGCCGTTTTCGCCATAAGCAAATATATACGCCGAATCGGGTTCATCGGCGTATATGTTGATATGTACGGTAAATAAAAAAAGTACGGACAAAAGATGTATGTATCTAAAAGGATGTAAAGGCATGTTTTATCTTCTATATAGTTTAAGAATTACGAATCAAAAACTCTGAACTTTTGATAAGGTATTTTATCTTTACTATTCTTTAGCTTGACAAACTCAAAGTTTGTTTCCTCAGTATAATACCCGGCCTTTGAGTACAACAAACTAATGCACTTTATTCTTTACAGGGTTCATGAGAAAGGTGAATTCATAATCTCCGTACGGCAAGCGGTATTGTTCCAGCGGCAATGCACCCCAACTGTTTATGCAACCCAGCCCCATCTGGATTTTATCGATACACAGGTTGGTATAGTCCACAGGTGTTACTTCAGATGAGTGTCCCTGTTTTTTACGTGTGCCTTCGTCCAACGATTCGATGCTGTAATTCAGTGCGGAAACTGAAAAGGGAGCATCAGCGGTGAATTGCAGTCCGTAACCTCCGGCATTGAGTTGATTCCACCAACGGATATCAGTTTTTGTTCCGGTTTCCTGCGGACGGATGTAAGGATAGAACTGTCCGGCTACGGTCTGGAGATAACGTCCCAGATCGGTCGAATGATGCCTGTCGGAATAATTTTCAATAGGTCCGCGGCCATAATAGTCGATCCGGTCAAATCCCTGTGGCATCTGCACTTGCATGCCGAAACGGAACATATCGGATACTTTTGCGGATTTATCTGCGGTCATTTTCTGGGTAACCATCACAGCGCCTTTATTGTTGACGATATACGTCAAAGCAAGTTTCGCGGAAATACCTGGCATATCGTATTCCGCGTCTATGATCACCATATCGTTCGTGATCTTATGTTTCAATGAAGTGAGTTTCATTTCAGGGTTCAGCCATACGCGGTACTTGTTCTGAAGGTCGGCACCGAAATCATTATCGGTCGGAGCACGCCAGAAATTGGGTTTCAATTGTCCACCGCCATTGATCAGTTCGCGACCTTCTACCTGGTATTTACACAAAAAGCCATCCCATTTACTGAAATTCAGAACAAATTCTTCTCCTTCGACAATCAGGAAATTATGGTCTTTATCTTTTACAGCCGGCACCACAACGGCAATATGACTATCTGTTATATTCTTCAGTTCCGGTCCAGACAATTTGTACGGACGAATAACCATCTGGTTTTTGGCGACGGAAAATCCTGCAGGAAGCAAGGTTTCTCCTTTTTTCAATTTATAGATCACATTCAGAAGCAATTCCTTGTCTTTGCAAATATTTTCGGTCTGAATGTCCAGTTTTATCCTGACTGTTTGTTGGGGATCGACTTTCAGCTCGTTTACGATACCGGTCTGCACTGCTTCACCGTTTGCCAGCAGCTGCCATTCCATATAATAGTCGGAAAGATCACGGAAGAAATTTTCATTATAGACATTGATTTCTCCATTTTGCAGATCGGCTGGTGTTGTCCAGATAGATTGATAGAAATAACCGACTTCGTACATGTGGGGGTTAGGCACACGGTCGGGACTGATCAGCCCGTTGTCACAGAAATTCAGGTCACTGGCATCGTAAGGGTTGAAATCGCCACCGTAACCATATATTTCAATGCCGTCCTTATTTTTCCAACGAATCGACTGATCGACAAAGTCCCAAATGAATCCTCCCTGATATTTCGGATATTTACGGACGAGGTCCCAGTATTCCTTAAATCCTCCCTGTGAATTACCCATAGCATGAGCGTATTCACACTGGATCAACGGTTTGGTAGCTTCACCTGACACATATTTCTCGCTTCTCTGGTAATCGAGATACATCGGGCAATACACATCGGTAAATTCATTCCCATGGGCTTGTTCGTATTGAACCGGCCGGGTCTTGTCTTCGTTTTTAACCCATTTGTAACAAGCCTCGAAACTGGGACCGAAGCCCGCCTCATTACCTAATGACCAGAAAATAACGGAGGGATGGTTATAGCTGCGTTGAACATTCCGCTGGTTACGCTCCATATGGGCTTTGGCATAGGAAGGATTTTTAGCGAGGGTGTGTTCACCGTACCCCATCCCATGGGACTCTACATTTGCTTCGGCCACGACATAAAGGCCATATTCATCACACAGGTCATACCAGAGATTATTATCAGGATAGTGGCAGGTGCGAACAGCATTGATGTTGAATTCTTTCATGATCTTGATATCCTGTATCATCCGTTCACGTGAAATCACGTACCCCTGGTCGGGATCCATCTCATGACGGTTGGCTCCTTTGAAAAGTACCGGCTGCCCATTAACCAGTATCTGGGCATTTTTCATTTCGACCTTGCGGAAGCCTACCTTGAGCGGAATAACTTCCAATACTTTATCACCGTTTTTTAATACTGCGGTCAGTGAGTAAAGATGGGGCGTTTCAGCAGTCCATCTGGCAGGATTACTTACTTTCATGTCTGCCGACAGTTTTCCGGAACCATTCATCCGGGCAGTGGCAACGCTGTTGCCTTTCGCATCTTTCAACTCAAGATCAACGGTTCCGCTGCCCTTCATCTGAACGGTGATATTCAGGGAACCATCACGGTATTGTGCATCCAAATCGGGTGTTATACGTATATCCTGAATATACTGTTTGTTACGGGTATAGAGATAACAATCGCGTCCTACACCCGATAGCCGGAAAAAGTCCTGGTCTTCCAGATAGGTTCCGTCACACCAGCGAAATACCTGAAAGGCGATGAGGTTTTTTCCGGGTTTCAGGTATTTTGTCAAGTCAAATTCAGCCTCCAGCTTGCTGTCTTCGCTGTATCCTACATATTTACCGTTCACCCACAGGTACATATTCGAAGTTACCGACCCGAAGTGTACAAAAATTTCCTTGTCGTTCCAGTCGGCAGGGATGATGATTTCTTTGCGGTAAGAACCTACATGGTTGTTTTCCACAGGTATTTCGGGAGGATTGTTCTTAAACTGGTTTCTCCATGCGTAACCGATATTTACATAAAGCGGATCGCCGTAACCGTTTAATTCCCAAATAGCGGGAACTTTCATATCATCCCAGCCTTTGTCGTTAAACTCTGTCCGGAAGAAATCCAGGGGGCGCTGGTCGGCGTTACGTACCCAGTTAAATTTCCAGATGCCATTCAGAGACATAAAATTTTTTGACGATGTTTTTTCTCCTTTATCAGCACTTTCAACTGATTCATAAGCAAAATAATTGGTATGCATTGGAGCGCGGTTCACTGCATTGATTTCCGGATCCTGCCATTCGTTTTTTTGTGCTGTTACCGTAAAGGCTAACATGACAAAGCAAACAATAGTAAGAAGGTGTTTTTTCATTGTTTTAATGGTTTAAAGATTATTTTTCAGTTGATTTATTCCAATATTTCTCCAATCGACCGGTTTCGTCTGCCGTGACCTGAATAACGGCTCCATGCTCGGACAAGTTAAAGTTAGTGGTTTTCATTACCCCTTCGTTAAATCGTCCCGGATTTCCAAAATAAATAAAGCCGGATGTTTCGCTGAAACCGAAATATGGCGGCTGATTGGCTGTGTATCTTGTTCGGGATACATGTTGACTTTTACTTTCTGTGAATGGGTCGTGAACGGTAAAAATGTGGCAATAAGGACCGGGCTCTTCATAATAAGTTATTAAGTGTCGATTTTACATTTATTTTAAAAATGCAATAATACAATTAATTGTTGGATCTTCAAGATTATATGCAAACCTATTTTCAAGATTATTTTATATTATTCTTTTTTTTTCTTTGTCCTGATGCAAAGAAGTAACTTAGTGAACTTAGGCGAAGCCGCTCTCACGAGCAAACGCGAGTAACAAAGCAGCCTCACGAACACCAAACCAATACTTATGGCGAGTAAATCAGGGCTGGCTTCCGGAAGCGGGAACCAAACGTATGATTCACTCTGCGATAGAGATATTCCGTTTCCCTTAATCTAAAGGCTTGGAATTGTTCTTTTGATACCCCCGTCTTCATTAAACTCTAATTTATCCATACATACTTCCCTGTATATTCCGGGATAAGGCATTCTTATTCCGTCCGGGCGCGAAATGCGGTGGTAAACAATGTACCACTCGTCCTTTCCGGGAACCTGCAATACCGAGTTATGCCCGGTTCCGTAAATTCCTCTCATTTCGTCTTTCATGATAACGATATTGTCCTGTGGAATATTTAATGGACCGAGCGGAGATTTTGCCGTTGCATAACGGACTTTGTAGTCCGGACTTCCGGTGTCGTCTTCCGACCAAAGGAAATAATACAGGCCTTTCCGGAAAAAAACATATATAGCTTCGCGGAAAGTTTTATCAGGTGTCATTACCCTGACCGTATTTTTTTTGATCGATACCATGTCTTTGTTCAATTCTGCTCCTGCCATGTAACCATTGCCCCAATAGATGTAATTCTTTTTGCTTACCGGATCATAGAACACGTCGGGATCGATTTGCTGACCACCTTTTACACCTTCGGGACGGAAATCAATGAGCGGTTGACCAGAATCGACAAACGGTCCGGCCGGATCATCAGCTACAGCGACACCTATCTTTTTAGGCTCCCGGTCTTTTCCCCCGCTGAAATAGTAGTAATATGCATATTTGTTTTTTCCTACTCTCTTTTCAATGACACATGGAGCCCAGGCATTTCCGTCGGCCCAGGAAACACCGGTTTTCAGGTCGAGAATTACCCCTTCGTCCGTCCAGTTTTCCAAATCAGATGAAGAGAAAGTTTTAAAATAGCTCCCACCCCAACCTTCAAACCCGTCGCTTGTCGGATAGATATAGTATTTTCCGGTTTTCTCAGAATAAAGAATTTCAGGATCAGCAAAATAACCGCTCAACACGGGATTTTTCTCTTCGGGAAGGACAGGAAATTCTTCGGGTATACCCCATTGGTCTGTCATGGTCTTCAGTTCTTTTCGTGTAACAGGGATCACAGTTCCATGACGCGGGTGAAAATCCATGTTTATCTGGTGGTCAATCACCTTGAAATTATCCAGGTCTACACTTTCGCAAAATTGGTATTTCCCCTTTCCATACACATCATACAATAAAATATATTTATTTTCATTGATCAGTTTAAAAACACACGAACCTTCCACCGCATCGCGGGTCTGTTGCTTATAATCAGGCTGTTCAAGCCAGCAGCCGGAAGTCAGGTTATCGGTCATGGCTTTTTTGATACCGTTCCCATGTCCTTCGGTTTTGTAAAACATATGGAAAATACCGTTCTTATAGATGATATCACCGTCAATACATGATTTACCGTTTTTGGAAAAAAACAGTTGCTTCGGCTCACCCTCCAGACCGGTAAAGTCTTTATTCGCATAAGCATAATAAATAATATCAGGATTTCCTTTTCCATGTTGCATCGACCAGTATACCATATATTTTCCGGCATGCGGGTCATAGATAGTTTGAGGCGCCCATACCCGAAGCAGGTTTTCCTGTCCGGGATAATTCTTCTGTATATTAATTTTAGAAAAAGCCCAATGAACAAGGTCACTGGATTTCATCAACACTATTCCCCGGTTCGAATCCCAACCTTTGGATGAAGTCATGTCGGTGGCAACCATATAAAATGTGTTACCATCTTCAGCACGCAAAATATGCGGATCGCGCACACCACCTGTTTCACTTATTTCTTTTGAATCGATCACCGGTTTATTTCCATTTAATGCAAAATAGCTGTATCCATCCAGGCTGATTGCAAAACATATTTGCTCCTGCTCTACTTTGTTACCCTGAAAATAAGCAAAGAGATAAGCAGTATAATCTTTTTCCACGACGTTTGAAGCGATCTTACCCTGTGCCTGCAACTGAATAGATAGACATGATATGAACGATAGAATAAATATTGTCAATTTTCTCATTTTTAAATAATCTTATTTTGTTTTATATGATTTGTTGATATCACATTATTCTACAAATAATATTAAGTGTTGTTTTTACATTTATTTTCAAATTGCAATACTACAACATAATTGCTATATATGCAATAATATTTATGATTATGCAGAAATGGAGAACAATTTAATGGCAGACTACCGGTAGATTACCGGAATATTCCATGTTATCTTCTTTTGTCTCTTTGAAATATAGAATTAAACCGTTTTGTAAAGGTGATTCTCCCACTTCCCGATAAAATACCGATTGCCTTATTTTCCGAAAATGAAGGAAACAGGATATTGGCCAGGTAAGAAAGATCCAATGACCATGAATGTTTGGCATATCCTGTTGATATACGCGGAAAAACAGTTGGGGATATTTCCGGTTTTTGTTTACCGAACCGGTTCAGCTTTTCACTTCCGAAGTGTATCCCAACGGTCGTCGACAAATTAATAAACCAATTAGTCCTGATTACCCATGTGTAGGCATATCCGGCACTGACCCCGAATTGAAAACTACGCACAAAATTCTTTTCCTGAACAATAAAGGAACTATCAGACTCAATGCTGGTAAAATAAATTCCTGCGCCAACCAGAAGTGATCCGGCCGATCTCAGTTGTTTTTCGCTCCGGTCAAAAGCCGCTTTGTAAGAAAACTTTTTATGGTTGAACACATATTGTGAAAAAAGCCCGTAATTATACATCTTTACGTCAGGACACACCCTGATCGTTTTATCATCCTCCTCCACGTAAAAGCCTTTATAATTCTGGATAAAGATGTCAAATGCGAACATTCTCCCATAATTATGAAATTGAAAATCAACGGATTTTGTCCGGCCTAATTTTTTGTCTCGCAGAAAATCAAATCCATAACCATAACTAAGGCTAAATGCTGCATTTTTCCATGAAAAACCCAGCCCGATGCTTGCCGGGGTATTAGGAATATAGGCAATATCACGATCCGGCTCGAATTCCTGAACCAGAAATGCAAAATCTTTCACAATATATGTGCTTATGGCCATTTTCCGGTCAAAACGGCCAACATACGAAGTATCCCTTTGTGCGTTGGATACAAACGACAAAAACAATAAAGGCAGGAAAAACAGGAATATGCGCACCTAAAATTGAACAAAATGTTTCGGCCGGCAAAAGTAATCTTTATTTCCGAATAAGGCTTATATCATTAACTTCCCGGATAATCAGCCGTAATAATGCAAACAAAACAGATCATCCTCTTTTCATCATCAATGCACTGTAAAAAGAATGTGCATACAATGCATCTCCCAATTGCCGGTGGTTCATACGTTGATTGATATATTTCATTTTTTCCACATCAATGTACGAAGGGAAAAGACCATCTTTTCCCGCATTACCCAATAGATGATCTATCCGGTCACTGTCCCTGGCAACACGTAATGAAACGGTTGGTATTGTATTACCCATTTTGGAAGTCCGCCAACGGATATCTTCGGGAACAACTCCTGCAATGGCCATCCGAAAAGGATACCTATGGTAACCGTTCTTTACCCTCAGGTGGATAGGTAGCGCCAATACATATTCCAGTAATCTTTTGTCAGCCAAAGGATTCCTATATTCTATATGGTAATAGGCAGCATGTGCCGCACATTGTTCGAGGCGATGGCACACAAAAGCTTCGGTAATACGGGCACGTTCAAGTTCCCTGACACCCCAGGAAACAGGATAAGTAGTCCTGTTGAACAATCTGTCCCGTAGATGCATCCTGTCCGCATACTCATTGGTAGCTACATGGCAATTAAAGCTGTTTTCCCTCCAGTTGACTGATTTACCCGGAACACCCTTGATCATACGATAAAATCCCGGTGCATAATGGGATATCATCTTCAAAGTAAAAGCATATCCTGTTTTGAATATGTCCCGATGTACTTTCCCATAGATAAGGCTCCATAAATAACGGTATTGATGATGGCGCAAAAAATCATTTTCTAATCTTCCTCCCAAGCTGGTAACCAGTTCGTCTCCCGGAAATCCGGAAAGCAATACACGAACACCTTCCTGATGTGCCTTTTCATACAATGCATCACAAAATACAGGAAAAGGATAACCGGTAGGATAATCAAACCGTTGGTTGCATAATTGAAATTCATCCAGAATACCTTTATCCTCTGCTGTAATAAAATGTTGCTGATCAATGTTGGCATATAATCCCAATGATTCAATAAAGATCCGTTCATCATCAAAAGGATAGGTTTTTCCCTTTGCCCATTCTGGAAGGACATGAGAATAAGTGCTGAGTGATTTGTTTTGCTGTCTCAACGCCTGGTTAGCGAATGCTGCTATCCCGGAAGAATCCAGCCCACCGCTCAATTCCGCCCCGACCGGAAAAGCAGAACGGACACAGGAACTTATACTCTCTTCAAACAATGCCCTCAATTCATCATAATAATCCTGTTCCCTCTTGTAATGAATTTCCCGGGAAATATCCAGTTCCCAGTATTGTTCCAGTGTTAGTTTATCAGGAGTCACTTTCAGATAATGAGCCGGAGGTAATTTCATCACTTGTGCGAAAGGCGATGCGTTTTTTTCCGGAGTTACACCAATCAAAATATCTGCGATCCAGTCATCACTGAGCACATGTGGAATGTCCCCGGAAGCAATGATTCCTTTCGGTTCGGTCGCAAAAATAAATTTTCCGGTATTAAAATAATAGAAAAAACCGCGGGCGCCAATATGATCCCTGGCACAAAACAACTCCCGTTCAGCACAATTCCAGATAGCAAAAGCATAATCGCCTGACAAATACCTGCAACAATCACTACCCCATTTCTGGTATGCTTTCAATATGTAAATACTATCCGCATTACTGGCATCATTCTTTAAGTCCAGTATGGGTGACAACTCCGGACGGTTATCGATCCGGGCATCTGCAGTAATGATCAATTTCGATTCCTGATCCTGATAAGGAAGTATCTCGGATAAAGATTCTTTCGTAGTATGCATCAACAAGCATCCCAGAAACCCGTCAGGATTTATATGAACGGAAGACTTGTCCGGTGACCATGATGATAAGGATTGCATCATATCATCGGACAAACCGTCGCGAAGTGGTTGGTTTTTAAGAGAGATATATCCGAAAATATGGGACATAACAACTGTTTATGATGCAACCATAATTCCTATTCTGGTTCCGGATAGGACCAGACGTAATAAAAGACTCCCTGTTAATAAGCAAACAGCGGATAATCCTTCATGGTTTTGTTGACCTTATCCTTTACCTTGTTCAGGACTGCATCGTTGTCTACATTAGAAAGCACAGTGTCGATCATTTCAACAATTTCTGTCATCAGACCTTCTTTCGCACCTCTGGTGGTGATGGCAGGAGTACCTAAACGTATTCCTGACGTGAGGAAAGGAGAACGCGAATCGAAAGGAACCATATTTTTATTGGTCGTGATGTCCGCTTTTACCAAAGCATTTTCAGCTATTTTCCCGGTCAGGTCAGAGAATTTTGACCGTAAATCGATCAGCATACTATGGTTATCTGTTCCGTTTGAAATCACTTTATAGCCTTTATCCATCATTGCCTGAGCCATGGCAGATGCGTTTTTCATCACCTGTATGACATATTCCTGATAACTGTTGGTAAGTGCCTCTCCAAAAGCTACTGCCTTGGATGCGATTACATGTTCCAGCGGTCCGCCCTGTATCCCCGGAAAGACAGCTGAGTCCAGCAATTGTGACATCATCTTGATTTCTCCTTTGGGCGTGGTCAGTCCCCATGGATTTTCAAAATCTTTTCCGATCATGATCATACCTCCGCGGGGTCCCCGTAAGGTTTTATGTGTGGTAGTAGTAACAATATGACAATGAGGAAACGGGTGATTTAATTGTCCTTTCGCAATCAATCCTGCAGGATGGGCAATATCCGCCATCAGTAAAGCACCGATTTTATCGGCAATAGCCCGCATACGGGCATAATCCCAGTCACGTGAATAAGCCGATGCACCGGCAATGATCATTTTTGGCTTTTCTTTCAACGCCGTAGCTTCCATCTGGTCATAATCGATCCTTCCGGTCTCTTCCGTTACTTTGTAAGCGACAGGACGGTACAATATACCGGATGAATTAACCGGGGAACCATGGGAAAGATGTCCACCATGGGAAAGATCGAATCCCATAAAAGTATCACCGGGTTTCAGACAGGCCAACATCACGGCCGCATTGGCCTGTGCGCCCGAATGAGGTTGTACATTGGCCCATTCCGCACCAAAAAGTTCCTTGGCCCGGTCGATAGCTGTCTGTTCTATCTGGTCGATAATCTGGCATCCTCCGTAATAACGTTTTCCAGGGTAACCTTCTGCATATTTATTGGTCAGACAGGTGCCCATGGCTTGCATTACCTGGTCACTGACAAAATTTTCGGAAGCAATCAGTTCAATACCTGATAACTGACGTTCGCGTTCCTGGTCAATCAAGTTAAAAATGTGTGTATCCCTGTTCATTACGATAAGATTATAGATTTTCGATGTTATTTTAAAGCCATCAAAGATACCAATAAAATAGTATTCTCCTTTCAGTCGACGGGATAAATTTGATCTGAAAAAGCGGCTCCTAACTCTGGAAAGTAGTCGAATTAACCCATTCAGGGGCTATAAGTTCCATTCCTTTATATCTAAGTAATAACTGGGCAACAGCCAGTACATCTTTTTCACAATAGCGCACAATCCGTAATAAATCATTCTCCCGCCAGTACACTCCGGCTACCTGGCTTCCATCGATATCATCCTTGGGAGAAGGAATACCAAAAATATGGGTCAATGTCTTCAAAGAAGTGTAACTTTTGTAATCCCCAAAACGCCATAGCTCCATGGTATCTAAAAAAGAAACTTCCCATGGTTTTTTTCCGGCAATATCCAGGATAGAAGGCAGCCGGATAGTGTTCACCAGCATGCGCCTGGCAATATACGGAAAATCAAATTCTTTCCCGTTATGGGCACATAATTGTACTTTATGCTGTGATGAGAAACGGGACACCAGATCCGAAAACTCTTTCAACAGGGTTGATTCATCGTCATTATAACAGGATTTTATCCGGAAGGCCAGTCCCCCATCGGTATGTTTATGGATGAATCCGG
The DNA here is from genome assembly GCA_031275285.1 of Bacteroidales bacterium. Lineage (NCBI taxonomy): Bacteria > Pseudomonadati > Bacteroidota > Bacteroidia > Bacteroidales > Bacteroidales bacterium. The sequence continues at coordinate 17,825 of JAISOY010000093.1, forward strand.
CCGAGATACAGATGATTTTTCCAAATTCTGCATATATACCGGCTCTTTCGTACACATCACCGGCAGTTTGCCCTTCTTTGCAAAATGATGCCGATTTCAGCTCCCAGAGATACTGTGAAGTTTCATCCAGTCCTGAATAATCAGGAGATTGGGGAACCGTTTCAATATCCAGAAAAAGAATATCTTCAAGATAAATATGATCCAGCATTTGATGTTTTTAAAGTTAGTCGTATAAAAGTTGTTGGCCCGAATTCATTTCGGGCCAACAGGATTGTCTTGAATATTAGTGGCAACTTCCGTCACAGGAGCCACAATCATCAGGAGAACAACCTCCACCGTGAATATGACCATGTGCCAGTTCTTCGGCAGTAGCGTCACGGACATCCACTACTGTTCCGGTGAAGTATAGGTCATCTCCGGCCAAAGGGTGGTTGAAATCCATGACTACAGTATCTTGTTTTACTTCGGCAACAATGCCGTTCAGGTGATTTCCCTGCGAGTCAGTCATAGGAATAGCATTTCCTTCGAACAACAAGTCTTGGTCAATTTCCCCATCTACCATAAAAGCTGTTTTGGGTATTTCCACCAATGCTTCTTCCACTGCCGGACCATATGCATTTTCACTGGTCAACAGAAAAGCAAAATCATCACCTGTTTTCAGGTTTTCGATATTACGTTCGAATTCAGGCAAAAGGTTACCTGTTCCGTATATAAATACCAAAGGGCGGTCAGCATTTACAGTTTCTATGATTTCACCGTCCTTTTTTTCGAGACGAAGCTCGTAGGACAATGACACTACTTTGTTTTTCGAAATGTTCATTAGATTGATTGGTTAAATATGATATGAAACGACAAAGTAATCCGAATATCTTGAACTTTCAAAATTTTTTAAGGACGGATCGATACTTTGTTTTGATGTTTTTGTATTTTTTTCTCTAAATTTTCTTTTTCCCTGAGTCGCGGAATTTCCTTAGAAAGAGCCATTTTCCAATAAGAGACAGCCTGATCCGGTTCTTCCCGGGATTCGTACCAGTCTCCCAGCAAATGATATACATCATACATTTCCGGATTACTGGATATAAAGCGATCCCTGAATGATTCATCAACCGTTATCTCATTTTTCTTACTTATACCGGCTTTTAAAGAATCACGCATCTGCCTGTACTGTAAAAAATGGGCATAATCAATGGAATATAAGAGGGTGTCGGCTGGTATATTTTCCGCAGCATAAGACAAATCTTTAGCTTGAAGAAGACGGTCAGCGGTCATGGTGAAAATGCTGTCCATCCGGTAAGCTTTCATTTCCCCCAGCTGATATGGATGGGTAGACACTATAAATTTCTTTTCAGAAGGATGGAATATTACAGAATGATGTGCGATCAACTGATTGATGGATTTTTCATTTCCGTATCCGATATGCTTATCATTCAGACCTCTTGTTTCCCGAAGTATTGACGCTGTTAAATGTTCGTCCACCCCACTTTTTCCTTCCAATAATTCACGGACCCGTGCATAACGGTATGGACTGTCGCTTTCCCTGATATTTTCGATATTCATTGCATCATCAGCAAAAGCTTTGCCCTGAAAATGGTTGGTACACACGATCTGGTTCCCTGATGAAGTATACAATGCAGTTTTCTCCGGTGTTTTTTCAATGACAGCTGCTTTATTGTCTGAAAGAGAGCCGATCAAAAAGGACTCGGAAACAAAAACCTGTCGTTTCCCTGCAATTCGTTGCGCTTCTTGTATTGTGGATGCATATTGCAGGATTTCCCGTGCCAGCAAAGAAACAGGCATGGCAGAACTGGTCGGGATACCGGATTTGGCGGCATTGATCGTTACCGTCAATCCTTTTTCGTTCATGCCCGACAATACACCGCACATCCCTGCCCAACCAATCATTACAAACGGATAACCCGTGTCCGGATTAACAAAACACAACAATTTGTTCTCAGCAAAACGTTCACCGGCATGAAAATCGAAATTACGGCCTATGAGCAGCTGATTGTCTTGTGTCCGGTTGTCCCATAGGGCAAATGAAGTACAACCCACCAGATTCATGTTCTGTAGGGCATGTCCGATATCGTGTGCTGCATGATAGTTGAGTTGCCGCAAATAGGCAGGAGCAATAAAATCAAAACGGGAAGAGGTCGATAAAGAAACGCCATAAATTTCCTGTTGGTATTCTTCCGGAATATATTCGGGTAAATTCCGGTTGAAAAAAGCAACAAAATAACGCAAAAAATTGAGGTAAGAAGGAGACGGGACATATTGATTGATCATCTCAACAAAAGCATCCTCCTGGTATTCGAGCAATTCCCTGGTCAGTTTTCCGAAAGCTACACCACGTTCAAAAGCGTTTCCTTCCAGATAGACTTCCCACAATCCGCCGGGACTCCGATGTAACCAGTTATTACCGACAAAATATAAACTATCATTTACCTGTGTTCGCTGCCATTGTATACAAGTCGTATCTTTGATGTCTGGCGGAGGAATATGAATGTTCCGTATATAAACGACAGCCACTATGATTAAGATCATGAAAACAGCCAGTATCACTAATAATATATGCCGGAATTTTATCTTCATCTTACTGTTTGAATCTGTGAAAAAAATCAGAGAACGCCCTGCATCAGGTTGTCTTTTACCTTTTCAAAAAACTTTTCCGGAAAAATAACTGGTGCCAGCTTTCCGACCGGTTCGTATAGATACGTTCTTTCCAGTTGTTCTTCGGATATGAAATGTTTCTGGTCATTGATCTTATTGAGCAATACAATGATCAGACTTAATATAATGGCGTTGGCAAATATTCCGAATGTAGCGCCGGCTAAGCGGTTAATCAGCCCAAGTGTTGCTACATTAGCCAGTTTGGTGACAATATATCCGGTCAGGTACACCAATATCAACACAATTAAAAAGACAATCACAAAAGAGACAATGGAACATGCCAGTTCGCCGATATTAAAATGTTGCATCAATAAAGGAGATACCTTTCCCGAGAGAGTGAATCCACCCCAGATACCAAGGATCAGTGCGATAATAGCAAAACTTTGAATGATAAATCCCTTTTTGAATCCCTTATACGCACCCCATCCCAGACACACCAGAATAATGATGTCGATTACATAATTCATGATATGGAAAGGGTTAATGGTAATAGAACAGGATAGTATACATCCAAAGAAAGGGTACTAGGGCATAATTTTTTCATAAAAGGCCCCGTAATCCTGGATATAAGTATCGTTATGATGTTGAATGACCGGTTTTTTAGTAGAATCGAGATATTCCAGTACTTCAGGATGGACAGAATCGCCTACGGTTATAAAGCCATCCGAAAAGTTGATTGCCAGCTTACTTAAAGCCACATAGTCGGCATCGTTCAAGACGGCTACATCTTTTTTAGACACGCCGTCGGTAATTGCTTTTGTTTTGAAATCCGGGGCAAAGGAACCGTCAAAAGCATCACCGTATAAAGAATATACAACTTTAGCCTTGGAAAACAGAGGATCTTCTCGGAAAGCCTTTTTCACATAGAGGGGTACTAATCCTGTGAACCACCCATGGCAATGCACTACATTCGGAACCCAGCGTAATTTACGAACTGTTTCCAAAACGCCACGTGCAAAGAAAATAGCCCGCTCATCATTATCCGGGAAATATCCATCCTTATCATCAGATAAAATGTTTTTCCTTCCGAAATAATCATCATTATCAATGAAATAAACCTGCATCCTTGCCGATTGGATGGAAGCTACTTTGATGATCAACGGGTGATCAGTGTCATTAATGATCAGGTTCATCCCCGATAACCGAATTACCTCATGCAATTGGTTTCTTCGCTCATTAATACAACCATACCTAGGCATAAATGTCCGGATTTCTTTCCCTTGTTCCTGGATTCCCTGCGGTAAATTTCGACAGATAACCGACATTTCTGTTTCGGGAAGGTATGGTGTAATTTCTTGAGCTATAAATAATACCTTCATGCTTCTTTTGTAAAAATACTAATAAAAATAATTGTGCAAAGATAATAAAAAAAAATCGAATATAAACAATACCCCAAGTGTAGAAAAAAGCAAAATTCCTCTATTGATCTGATATTATGCTAATTGGAAAAATAGCCCATGAGTTTTAGGAAAAGTGAATAGCATTTTACGGTCTGGTAACCGGTTCTTCAAATTAATGATTACATTTGTTGCTTATCCGGCATGCCGCAACGTTAGATTTTGCTTATGACAAAATTGGTTTTTATTATTGAACTGGTATATATTGTAATGGTCCTTGTGGTTTCTATTAAGGCCATTTATGATACGCACGATTCCGTAAAAGCACTGGGTTATGTACTGATCATTATCTTTATTCCCGTCGTAGGTATCCTGTTTTATGTCTCATTCGGGCTTAATTACCGCAAACGTAAGTTATACAGTAAAAAGATCATTTATAATGACGCCCTGTTCGAGCAGGTCAAACAGTATACCCTACTTTCTTCGCACCAGGAAATGGAGAAACACAAAGATTTACTGGGAGATAAGGTTGGAATTGCGGAAATGATGCTTTCCAAGTCCCGGCTTCCTCTTTTCCCGGTGGAAGATGTAAAACTGCTGGTCAATGGTGAAGAAAAATTCCCTGAAGTATTTGAAGTACTTGAAAAAGCAAAACATCACATTCATATCGAGTATTATATCTATGCCAATGATGAAATCGGAAATAAAGTAAAGGACATTTTGATAAGAAAAGCCAAGGAAGGTGTAGAGGTCAGATTTATTTATGATGATTTCGGATCAAGGCGACTGGGAAAAATGGAAAAAGAACTTCGTGCGGCAGGGGCAGAAGTATATCCGTTCTATAAAATTATTATCCCGATGCTGGCCAGTAGGATGAACTACCGGAATCACCGTAAAATTATTGTAGTAGACGGAAAATATGGCTTTGTCGGAGGAATCAACATAGATGACCGTTATATCAACAATGGAAAAAACCGGCTTTTCTGGCGGGATACTCATCTGATGGTGAAAGGACAGGCTATTTTCGGGTTACAATATACTTTTATCGGGGACTGGAACTTTTGTGCCGGACAACAGCTGGAATTATCCGAAGCATATTTTCCTATTCATACTATGACCCCGGATTCATTACGTCCAAATTCGTTAGTACAAATGGTTGACAGCGGTCCCGATTCGGAACTGGCCAATATCATGCTGACTTTTATGGGCGCTATTGCTATTGCCAAGAACCGGGTGTATATCACTACGCCATATTTCATTCCGAACGGGACCATCATGAATGCCATCAAATTTGCTGCATTGAAAGGAGTAGATGTACGTTTGCTCGTACCCGGCATATCCGACTCCCGATTCGTTAATGCCGCATCCTGCTCCAACTATCGTGAATTACTGGATGTAGGGGTCAGGATTTACCGCTACCAGAAAGGATTCGTACATTCCAAAACCATGGTAGTAGACGATAATCTATCCATTATCGGTTCGGCCAATATGGATATACGAAGTTATGATCTGGATTTTGAAATCAATGCTTCAGTTTTCGACAAAAAATTGAACAAAGAGCTGGCAGATGTTTTTATGGACGATATCAGTGAAAGCATCGAACTGGACCTGATGATATGGAAACGACGCAGTCGGCTGGTCAAGCTGGGTGAACGGATCGCCAGATTACTTTCTCCATTATTGTAGTTGATACCCGGATGATCTTTCATTCATAAAATAACGGTTTTTTACAGAATTCATTCATAAAATAACGGTTTTTTCGACTTCACACCCAGTTATTGCTTACAAATTGTAAGCCACCACACCACAAGTACAGGAAGGTTTTTACCCGAAGAACCTATTTACAACACATATTTTTGAATGATTACATAACAATTTGATAAAAATCATACCCAACAAAAAACATTTTTTATACTTTTGGGTATATATTATATTGTCACACCTTATAAATACCAATATCATGAATGTCGATCGGATTTTAATTGATTTGGAAAAACGGAACCCCGGTGAATATGAATACCATCAGGCAGTCCGGGAAGTACTGGAATCTATTGAAGATGTCTGTAATGAAAATCCGCAGTTCGAATCTGCGGGTATCATCGAACGATTGATCGAACCGGACAGGGTATTGACATTTAAGGTACCCTGGATGGACGATGAAGGGAAAGTACATGTGAACAGGGGTTTCCGCATTCAGTTCAACAATGCCATAGGGCCTTATAAAGGTGGATTACGTTTTCATCCGAGTGTTAACCTCAGCATTCTTAAATTCCTCGGCTTTGAACAGATCTTTAAAAACAGTCTTACTTCTTTGCCCATGGGAGGAGCCAAAGGAGGCTCTGATTTTGATCCTAAAGGCAAATCTTCCAACGAGATCATGCGTTTCTGCCAGAGTTTTATGCTGGAAATGTGGAAGATCATCGGCCCGGAAGTGGATGTTCCTGCCGGAGACATTGGCGTTGCCGGCCGTGAAATAGGCTATTTATACGGAATGTACAAAAAGCTCTCCGGAGAGCACAACGGCGTCCTCACCGGAAAAGGGATCAATTGGGGTGGAAGTCTGATACGGCCTGAAGCTACCGGTTACGGGGTCGTTTATTTTGTCAACGAAATGCTGGCAACAATTGGAGAAACAATTGAAGGAAAGACCATTGCATTGTCCGGTTTTGGAAATGTTGCCTGGGGTGTCGCGAAAAAGGCTGCCGAACTAGGTGCAAAAGTAGTCACCATATCAGGTCCGGACGGATATATCTATGACAAAAACGGAATAAGTGATGAGAAAATAGAATATATGCAGGAATTGCGCGCCAGTAATGATGATATTGTCAAACCTTACTCTTACGAATTCGAAGATGCGGAATACCATCCGGATATTCATCCGTGGGAAGTTAAATGCGATATTGCTATCCCTTGTGCTACCCAGCACGAACTAAATGAAACAGATGCGCAAAACCTGATCGACAACGGATGTATATGCGTTTGCGAAGGTGCAAACATGCCCTGTACACGGGGAGCTGTGGACCTGATTCAAAAAAACCGGATTTTATTTGCCCCGGGAAAGGCTGCCAATGCAGGAGGTGTTGCCACTTCCGGATTAGAAATGAGTCAGAATGCAATGAAATTCAACTGGTCACTGGAAGAAGTGGATATGCGCCTGCACCAGATCATGCAAAATATTCATGCTTCGTGCCTTAAATATGGTGAAACCGATAATGATGATTACATCGACTATGTAAAAGGAGCTAACATAGCAGGTTTCCTGAAAGTAGCCAACGCTATGATCGACCAGGGGATTATTTAAAATGCTCCTGATCGACTGAAACTCCTTAATACTACATTTTATTTTAAAAATTGTAAATGCCACCGGTAAAAACCGGTATTAAATTTTGTGTGTCCCATAAATATAGGGTTTATTTGGAGAAAAAATCACACATACATTTTACTTCCTTAAACCTGATAAACAGCTATATGCCTTCACACAAAATAAAAAAGATATTGAAATCCAGATATCTGCTTATCTCCCTCTGGTATTGACAGGAAATACCCGGAAAATATTGATCATTTTGTCTGTTTTACCCTCCCCCACTAATACCGTTTTCTCAATCTACATTCGAACATTTTAAAGAAAGATATATATCCTTACCAAAGAGTATTTTTCCACTTTTAAACACCCTTATATGTTTAAAAAATATCTATCTTTGATCAGAATATTTCGATTTATTTCGATTTATATTTTGATCGGGTTTTGATTTAACAATTGATCGTACGGTAATTTGTATAAAGAAAAGTATCAATTCATTGAATATTATGCGGGATTTTTCAGTTATTGCATTAATTTTCATATGTTGTATGACAGCATGTCACACCAAAAGACAAGGAAAGTTCCAATTTCATAAAAATCCGGTGATCGCTCACCGGGGAGCCTGGAAAAACACCGGACATCCTCAAAATTCAATTGCTTCGCTTCGGGCTACGATAGCATTGAATTGTCATGGATCGGAACTGGATGTTCATCTCACGGCTGATGACTCATTGGTTGTATACCATGATCTGACACATCATGGTATGGTAATAGATTCGACCAGATATAGCGACCTGATAAAAATACCCTTAAAAAACGGAGAGAAAATACCGACTTTACATGAGTACCTTTCAGAAGGAATGAAACAAGCACAAACGAAACTGATCATTGATATCAAAACGCCTAAATATACACCACGTGCCCTTGAAAATGCAAAAGCGATATTAGCAAAAGTAAAAGAAATGAAAGCCGAACCCTGGGTTGAATTCCTTGTAGGAGATCTGGATGCCCTTGACATGTTACTGGCTAATACTACCCTTCCTGTTGCTTATCTGGGACGCTGGAAGAATGAATTGAAAGAAATGTATCCTGAAGAGATACTAAAGAGAAGAGTTAAATATCTGGATTATCAGGATGTTCATTATAAAGAACATCCTGATTGGATAGATGTATTCAAAAAGAACGGGATACATCTGAATGCCTGGACTGTGAACAAGGAAGAAGATATGATGTGGTTCATTGAACAAAACTTCGATTATATCACCACCGATGAACCGGAAAAACTACTTGACATCTGGAATCAATCAGACAAAAACAAACAATAAATAAGATCATGAAGAAGTGGCGGTTTCTCTTTTTTTTTTACCATGGATAATTTTCGTTAAAGATATCACGGCTCAGGAAGCCCAACGTTTTTTCAAGACCGAAGACCTGATGACTTTCGGCACCTATTATTATCCGGAACAATGGAATGAAAGTCAATGGGAACGTGACATCAAAAAAATGGCTGAAATGGGTTTCTGTTTCACTCATTACGGTGAGTTTGCCTGGTCATCCATGGAACCCGAAGAAGGAAAATATGACTTTACATGGTTGGATAAATCGGTCGAACTAGCAAAAAAATATGGACTTAAAGTGATCATGTGCACCCCGTCGGCCACACCTCCTACTATATGGAAATGAGTAATGAGAATCTACCAGTTCAACGTTTAACGTTCTTTAACATATATCATTCCGGGGTCCGGCCAACATCAGTTATAACCTTGAATTCTTTCACTTTATTCAAGTCATATGATCGCGAGTTAGTCATACTTAATTGAACGGTGGTATCCGGAAACGGATCATCATTTTTTTTCAACCGCTTTTTTTCTAAATTGCATTTTTATTTTTACACCAATGATCATGAAAAAACTTTTCCTGTGTTTCTTTCTTGTAGTATGGGTGATTTTTCCGAATCATGCTGTACAATATCCTAAAACAGACAATACCGTAAGGATCATGAGTTATAATATCCGTAATGCCCGGGGGCTGGATAATGTAACCGATTATAACCGGATAGCAGATATCATCAATAAGGTATCGCCGGATGTGGTAGCCTTGCAGGAACTGGACAGTGTGACCAACCGGAGTAAACAGGTAGATGTACTTTCACAACTGGGTGACCTGACAAAAATGTATACTGTTTATGGCGCTTCCATCCCTTATGATGGCGGTAAATACGGAATTGGTATCTTATCCAAAGAAAAACCGTTATCATGGAAACGCATTTCCCTTCCCGGAAGAGAGGAAGCCAGATCATTGTTAATTGCCGAATTTGAGCAGTATATTGTTTGTTGTACGCATTTTTCATTAAAAGCTGAAGACAGGCGGACATCCGTAGAGATGATCCGTCATGCAGTCTCTTCGTATGACAAACCGGTATTTCTCGCAGGAGACATGAATGCAACACCTGAATCAGATGTTTTTACTTCCTTATCTGAGGACTGGATAGCACTTAATAATCTAAAACAGTTCACCATCCCGGCCAATGAGCCGAGAGAAACCATTGATTACATATTTGGCTATAAACAGAAGGGACAGGTATATTCGGTGCATCAGGCAAGAGTATTGAAAGAACCGGTAGCCTCAGACCATTTACCGCTTTTTGTGGATGTAAGGTTGGCCGCAGAAAAGGATAAAATATTCCGGACACCTGCTTATCTTCAGAACATGTCGAATGATGGAGTGAGTGTAATGTGGCTGACCCATGTTCCCTGCCATAGCTGGGTGGAATATGGCACTGACAGTACCGACATGCGACCGGTACAGTCCTGGGAGGAAGGTATTGCCATGGCCAACAATACATTGAACCGGATCCATCTATCCGGATTGAAGCCGGGAACACGTTATTATTACAGGATTTACTCCCGTGAAATAACCCTTTACCAACCGTATAAGAAAGAATTCGGAAATACGGTAGCAAGCAAAGTGGCCAGTTTTAAAACATGGGATGATCAAAACACCGATTTTACAGCCGTTATTTTTAACGATCTGCATGATAGGTATGCCTTATTTGACAAATTATACGAACAGGTCAAAAATGTCCCTTATGATGTGGTCTTTTTTAATGGCGACTGTATTGCCGACGTACAGAGTGAAGAAGCTGCCGTACGGAGTATTTCCCATTACAGCAAAGGTATCGGTTCCCAATATATACCGAGCATTTACCTGAGAGGTAACCACGAAAACCGGGGAGGATACTCCATGTTTCTCTGGAATTTACTGGGAAAAGTAAGTGAACACTCCTATGGTTCATTTAATATCGGTGATACCCGTTTTGTTCTGCTTGATTGTGGTGAAGATAAACCGGACGATCATTGGGTGTATTATGGCTTGAACGATTTTACACAATACCGGAAAGACCAGGCTGATTTTCTTCGTAAAGAAGTGGGATCAAAAGAATTTAAAAAGGCATCAAAACGGGTATTATTGCATCATATTCCCATATACGGTATGGGAGAGAAATCTTTCAATCCATGTCTGGAATACTGGGGAGGAATTTTGTCGAAAACACCTTTTAATATTTGCCTGAACGCTCATATGCACCGGTATAGATACATGCCTAAAGGAGAAGCAGGTAATAATTTTCCGGTAATCATTGGTGGCGGAAACCAGGAAAAAGATGCCACTGTAATGATCCTGCAGAAAAAGGATAAAAAAATGACACTGAAAGTTTTGAATGCCAATGGTGAAGAGATCTTGAACCTGGACCTATAAAATCAAGAAAATAATCGATTCGTCATTTTGTGATTATTCCATTGATTGGTGGGATGACATTTTTTACTTTTTACATTTTCGCCGATAAATCGACATCGTTAATTTGATGGATATTCTTTTATTATATCAGGGCGATTAGTGCTGATCAATCAGTAAAATACTAGTTTTGTAAGAAATCATCGTTCAACAAAATATCCTTCCCATGAATAAATATATCGTATTGGGATTTTTGATTTATAGTCTGGTTGGTTGCCGCACGGCAAAATGGGAGCCTTTATTTCCGGGTGATGGAAAACCGGAAGAATGGTTTACGGGACATTGGGCAGATGTAGCTGATCCGGCTCCGGAAGGAACTGACTGGCAGGTTAAAAACGGCATACTCACCAATGAAGGAGTAAGAGGCGGATGGATATTGAGCAAAAAAGAATACTGTAATTTTGAATTGGAATTTGAATTTCTTCTCGGGGAAAAAGGAAACAGCGGATGTGCCTTGAGGGTTCCTGCCAAAGGTGATCCGGCTTTTGATGGCATAGAATTGCAGATGGCCGATCTGAGATACAACCGGGATGCTGCCGATTCGGAGCTAACAGGGGGAATATACAGGGCTTTAGCGCCACTACAACAGGTATATAAGCCTTTGGAATGGAATAAATACCGTATCTTCTGCAATGGTTCTCATATCAAAGTGAAATTGAATGATATACTGATTCAGGATTTCAATATGAAAGATTATGACATGACAGTCATGAGACACAATGGAAAGGAAGCTGTGCCCCTTAACAAGCGGCCACTCTGCGGACATATCGGATTTCAGGAATTAAGCAGGGATTCCAAAGCACAGGTCAGGAATATACGGATCAAAGAATTCAGGTAAAACGATGCAGTATATTGAAGCCAAAAGCATATTATCCAGATTAAAGGAAAAGGATACATTTTTCGGGATCAGGTACAACATGAACCTGTACCGGGGATGTCAGCACGGTTGTATCTATTGCGATACACGTAGCGAATGTTACGGAGTGGGTGACATATCCCTGATCCGTGTAAAGAAAAATGCGATCGAACTACTTTCAAAGGAACTATCCAACAAGAAAAAGATCAGGGATACCATCGGTACCGGTTCCATGAATGACCCGTATATGCCCCTGGAAAAAGAACTGGGAATGGTGCGTAAAGCATTACAGGTTATAGCAGAGAATAAATACCCGACACATATCATCACCAAAAGCCGACTGGTGGTCCGTGATACGGACCTATTGCAGGAAATTTCCCAGAAATATGCTGCAGTAAGTTTTTCCATTACAACGGCAGATGACCATCTTTCGAAAAAATTGGAGCCTGGTGCACCAAAAACATCAGAACGGTTTACTGCCCTGGAAAATTTAGCGAAAAAAGGTATTTATACCGGAGTAACACTGATGCCCATACTGCCGTTTATTAATGATACCAAAGACAACTTACAGTCCTTACTTCAAATGGCTAAAGATTCCGGAGCTTCTTATGTATTCCCGATGTTTGGCGTTACTCTACGAAAAGGATCAAGGGATTTCTTTTACCAGATGCTGGATACAAACTTTCCAGGTATAAAGAGTAAATATGAGTCTCATTTTAAAGAACAGTATATTTGTGACAGCCCGAACTACCGGATACTATACAATACTTTCGCTGAGCTATCCGACAAGCTGAATCTGAATACACGGATCAATTTTTACACTCCACCACCCGACACACAATTATCATTATTTTAATTATATTGTTACTTATTGGTCTGTTCCACATTGAATAAATCCCACAAATATCTATACATATCTCGTTCACATAACTCACAATATAAGTGACTTAAAAATACACAATCATCAATTACCAATTATCAATTATATAATGCCTTCTCTTACAGATACTAAAAAAGCTACCCAAAACGGATAGCTTTTGATAAATCTATTTATTTTTCAATAGTTTACAGTTCGCGGATTTTAATGTTCCTGAACCAGCAATCATAGCCATGGTCCTGTAATCCTATGTATCCTTCTTTAGCAGGACCGTTTTTAAAGCCTGCCCAATCTTTAAATTTGCTTTTAGCAACCAACTCTTTCCATTCAGGAGTCCACAACTCATACTCCACCACTTTAACCCCATTCTGGGTATGTGTTACTTTACCATCTTTCACACGTATCACGATATTGTTCCATTCACCGGCAGGTTTGGCATTTTGAGGCAACGCCGGGATCATATCATAAAGCGAACCGGCAAGATGATTGGCTAATTTGTTATCAGATGCATTCCAGTTGTCCAGTACCTGAATCTCAGGAGCAGCAGAATAAATCGGTTTTCCGGGTTCTTCCACTACATAATAGAAAATACCGGAATTACCTTCTTTTTCTATTTTCCAGTCAATGGACAATTCGAAATTTTTGTATTTCTTATTTCCAAACAATATATCTCCTCCCTGGCCATATCCTTTTCTCTCGCCTCTGAGTACCTTCATCGATTCATCATCAATGACCCAATTGGAAGCCATTTCCGTTGAATTACATTTACGCCAGCCATCAAAATTTATACCATCAAATAAAAGTACCCATCCTCCTTTTTTTTCCTTGGATGTCAATACATTATTTTTTTGTGCCCAAACGGATGTGAAACACATCACCACCAAAAGCATTGAAAATGTTATCTTTTTCATTGGTTTTATTGTTTTATTGTTTTAAAGAATAAGAAGCTGTGAAGGTAGGGATATTTTTTATTCAATAATTCTTTGAATACAGAATCAATTTTTTTTTAACATTATTTCACTTTTACTTAAACGGATAATAAGATCTTTCTATATCATAAAACAGTTATCAAACCTTTTTTGAGAGATTTTAAACTTGCAATGAAAAATAAACTTATAATATTGTACCATAAAAACATCCCTGATCATAAAAAAAATAATATCATGAGAAATAACAATTTACGAATCGGTATTTTCACTTTCATTCTTTCGGTATTTGCTTCTGTTTCTTTACTTCAGGCACAGTATCCGGCGCAATATGCTTCCGGGCCGCGCTTCAAAGCATTGGTATACCACACCAAACATGCAGAAGGAGCTCATGTGGAGTTTGCCGAACAAGGCGTTGAGTTTTTTAAAAAGCTGAACTACGGCAATGGATTTATCCTGCATACGACCATGGATTTGTCCGAATATCCCTATGAAAAACTGAAAGAGTACGACATTGTAGTGATGCTGAACGGTTATCCCACCAACAAAGCGCAACGCGAAGCATTCCAGCAGTATATGGAAAACGGCGGCGGATGGATGGGCTTCCATGTGGCGGCATATAATGACAAGAACACCAACTGGCCATGGTTGCTCGATTTTCTGGGAGGAGGTGTTTTCTATTGTAATAACTGGCCGCCGCAACCGGTCAAGGTAGTGGTGGACAATCCCAATCACCCCATCACCAAAAATCTGCCGGCATCTTTTATTGTTCCCGAAAGCGAATGGTATCAGTGGAACCCAAGCCCCCGGGAAAATAAAGATATAGAAGTGCTGGTTTCTATTTCTCCCGATAATTATCCTTTAGGAATAAAAGACGTAGTGAACTTCGGCGATTTCCCGATCGTGTGGACCAACAAGAAATACCGCATGATTTACCTGAATATGGGACATGGCGACGATGAATTTTCCGATGCCACGCAAAAATTGTTGTTCATCAATGCTTTTCGTTGGGTACTTTCCACTGATAAAAAGGGAGACCCGTTCAAAGAGCAGAGGAATCTTAAGAAATAATGATGAATGATGAACTATAAACGATGAATAGCTTCATGCAATGTTTATCATTCATAGTTTATCATTCATAGTTTAATTTCACTTTTTAATTATAAAAATAACTGTAATCAAACCTTTTTTGAAAGAGATCAAACCACTGTTTAGGTAATCGAATGTAACATTGCAATCCGATAATTGAATTATTAGATATGAGATATTTTTTGTTGGCCATCATCTTAATGACATCCTGCCTTACTAAGGCACAGGAGCAAAGTATGCTGGATGAAAAACTTCCGGTACGTGGATTGGCTATAGCGGCACCTTCTCCCTCCGGTTTGGAACTGTTTCTGAAATTCATTGAAACGGAACTGGCCCCGGCACAGTTTAACCTGTTAATATTACGTGTCGATTTTAACTATGCCTATGAAACCCATCCCGAGCTTCGTGATCCTGTTACATTATCAAAAGCGGATGTGAAACGCATAGTGAATATATGCAGTAAGTATAACATACAAATCGCACCGCAGGTGAATCTTTTGGGACACCAGTCATGGGCGGGACAAATTGGCAATTTATTAAAAGTGTACCCCGAATTCGACGAAACGCCCCATGTGAAAATGCCGGAAAAATATGAGTGGCCTAATCCTGATGGCCTGTATTGTAAAAGCTATTGTCCGTTGCATCCGGATGTACATAAAATTGTTTTCGAGCTGGTAGATGAATTACTGGATGCTTTCGAGACGAATCTGTTTCATGCAGGAATGGATGAAGTATTCTACATAGGTGACGACAAATGTCCCCGTTGTTCCGGACGGGACAAAGCCGAACTATTTGCCGGGGAAGTGACCCGGATACACCAGCATTTACAGCAGCGGAACGGACGCTTATATATATGGGGCGACAGGTTGATCGACGGAAAAACCACAGGAATAGGCATGTGGGAAGGAAGCATGAACCAGACCCATCGTGCTATAGACATGATCCCAAAGGATGTTTTTATCTGCGACTGGCATTATGAAAGAGCCGATCTGACTCCCGTTTATTTTGCCATGAAAGGTTTTGATGTAGCTACCTGTCCCTGGAGAAAACCACAACTGGCCACCGTTCAGTTGAACGATATGTTGCGTTTCCGGCAGCAATCGGTAAAAGAAACAGCCCGGCATTTCCGGGGGATGATACAGACCGTGTGGTCCGGCGCAGATTCTTTCCTGAAATCATACTATGATAAAGAGACCTATAAAAAAGAAGAATCGGATGCCACCTGTTTGAAGCAACTGATTGCAGAATTTAAGAATTTGAATCAATAGAAATAAGAACATGAATAAACTCATCACTCTTGGTCTTTTACTGGCCTTTTTGATTCCCGCTACATCTGTCCGGGCGCAGGGAACATCTGTATACCAGCAAAAACCGGACGATAAAGAGGCTTACTATTTTCCTGTATCAGACGGGAAAAAAGACGTAAGTAAAGAATTACAGGATGCCATTAACCTGGTAAAAAAAGAATACGGTTTTGGCATTGTGTTTATTCCCGAAGGAACTTACCGGATATCCAAAACCATCTATGTCCCGAGAGCTATCCGGTTGATCGGTTATGGAAAGAAACGTCCTTTGATCGTGCTTTCGAAAAACTCACCCGGATTCCAGCAGGAAATACCCAATGACAAAGGAAAAGCCAGTTACATGTTCTGGTTCACCAATAATGTAGTGGAAGAAGGCGGACAGGTTCATGATGCAGGTGCCAGTACTTTTTACAGCGCCATGTCCAACATCAACCTGAAAATAGAAGACGGCAACCCCCATGCCGTGGCATTGCGGACACATTTCGCACAACATAGTTTTGTGTCACACATCGATATTCAGATAGGAAACGGGAAAGCCGGCCTGTTCGAAGTGGGGAACGAGATGCATAACGTCCGTTTTTTCGGCGGTGATTATGGGATTTATACGACCAAGTCCTCTCCCGGATGGCCCATGATGATGGTTGATACCTATTTCGAAAAACAGAAGAAAGCGGCCATTAAAACTCAGGAAGGAGGATTGGCAATTGTTCGTATGCAGGTAAGGAATGTTCCTTCTGTACTGGATATCGATCCGAACTATTCAGATAAACTGTTTTTGGAAAACTGCCTGTTCGATAATGTTACCGGACCTGCTATCATTATCAGTAACGAAAACAATGCTGGCAACCAGATCAGCCTGAGGAATGTGGATTGCCAAAAAGTGCCTGTACTCGTAAAATACAGACGCAGTGAAACCACCGTTCCGGGAAAAGGAAAAATATACCGTGTGAAAAATTACACACATGGTCTGCACGTCGATCACCTTGCTGCAGAACCGGAAATGCGCACCGATGTGGAGCTGGAAGAACTGGACAAACTACCCGCCCCTGCAAAAAACGATATCCCGGCATTGCCGGATGTGTCCACCTGGGTCAACATTCGTGACCTGGGCGCTAAAGGTGATAATGAAACCGACGATACCCGTGTATTTCAGGAAGCCATCAAAAAATACCCCAATATTTATATACCGCAGGGATGGTATATCATTTCGGAACCATTGGTATTGCAACCCAATACCAACCTGATCGGGCTTAATCCCATTTCCACCCAGCTGATACTGAAAGAAAGCACGCCCGCATTCAGTGGTTTCGGCGGACCTGTACCTCTGGTAGAAACACCCAAAGGTGGGACCAATATCATCAATAGTATCGGGATCAATACCGGAGGATATAATTACCGTGCTGTCGGCTGTAAATGGATGGCAGGAGCCGATTCCTACATGAACGACGTTAAATTCGTGGGTGGACACGGAGGGATGAACAAAGGTCCGCAACAGTCGGGGCGCGGGCAATCCGGACAGGCTCCCGGAAATATCACATCCGGAACCAACGCATGGGACTGCCAGTACTGGAGTCTCTGGATCACCGATGGCGGAGGCGGTACATTCAAAGATATCTGGACAGCCAGTACTTTTGCCACAAGCGGTATTTATGTCAACAGTACATCCACCGAAGGACGTATCTATGCCATGTCTGTGGAACATCACACGCGTAATGAAGCCCGGTTCAGCCATGTTTCCAACTGGAAAGTATATGCCCTTCAACTGGAGGAAGAAAGCCGGGAAAGCCGTTATTGCCAACCATTGGAACTCGATAATTGTTCCGATATGCTGTTCACCAACCTGTATATGTTTCAGGTAATACGCGTTAATACACCTTATCCGTACTCTATCCGGACATGGAACTGCCGCAATATCGAATTCCTGAACCTGCACAACTATGCGCAGACCAAATATACGGCTGTTTTACCCTTGTATGATATGAACACCGGTATAGAAGTACGTCCCTGGGAAATGACCCGTTTGTTCATTTCGGGTGATGAAGCAAAGACAACGCCTCTGAATATCAATGCTACGGGTCAGGTGCAAAAGCATGTGACCGGATTTGAATTTGCACAGGGAACTACCGCCGACAGTAAAGGAAATATCTATTTCTGCGAACAACGTATGCGTCGCTTATATAAATGGTCTGTGGAAACCAACACGGTAACCCCGTTGGCCGATTTTCCGTGGGAACCGCTATCATTGGGTTGCGACAGCAAGGATAATCTTCTGGTCATTTTCAGGTATGCACCGCAACCGGGACACTTGGTAGATGGAAAACAGGAGTCAGTACAACAATTGCCGGATACCGGAGGAACTTCATTCAGTGGCTGGGGTAACTCCGGATTCAGTGTATGGGCTTATTCCATCAACCCTGATAATCCGGAGGAAACCATTCAGCTATTACCCAAAGCGCCAATGGGAAGTATCAATAACATACACAAAGCCCTGTATCCTGCCAACAGATGGCGTGATTTCCATGACTTCAATACAGTGGTTACGTTCAGACCGGAAGAATGCTTCGTAGCCCCCGACGGACTCACCATTATACCCCGCCAGTACGATCTGGCACGTGCATGTGCCGTGCTGGAAGCCTTCCCGGGTAAACCCTTCTATTCTTCCGACGAATACGACAAAAGAATGGTAAAAATGGATGTCGCTTCCGACGGGACACTTTCCAATATGAGTTACTTCGTGGAAACAGGTGAATTCGGATCGGCAGTTGATAAACAGGGAAACCTGTATGTCACTGATGGACAAATTTACATTTTCAATAAAGATGGAAAAAGTACCGGACAAATCAAGGTTCCCGAAAGGCCGTTGACCATGTCGTTCGGAGGGAAGAACAAAGATATCCTGTTCATCAATTCACATCAGTCGTTGTATTCGGTAAAGCCTGGTAATTAATTGTTTTTTTATATTAATAAGTAAACGTTTTGATTTCGGTATATCATAACAACAGCAGATCCGGACGAAGTCCGTTTAACAGGCAACGCCTGCCAAATTCGACAATTTTACTTGCTTCGCTGCGTGAGATCGCAGATGCTAAGTTCTGTCTGAACGAAGTCGTTAGACGGAGTGAGTTAAAACTTAGCGAAGCGTTCTCACGACCAAGAGGGAGTAATTGTCAAGCTGTTTTTGGTTCTTTTTGCAGCGTCAAAAAGAACAAGAAATCAATGAAAATACAAGCCTTTTCTTTACCCTTAGATCACACATGTTAATTATTCATCACTATTAAAATGAAACTGTTCATTTATCTTATCTCACTCGTTTGCCTCTTTGCTTCCTGCGGGAGCGCTCAGCTGGAGAAATCCGACAGGTTTATACGTATACAGGGTCCCGACCTGATCACACCCGACGGTAATAAATTCCTGATACAAGGCATTAATCTCGGGAACTGGCTTAATCCGGAAGGATATATGTTCTTTTTCTCCAATGTTAATTCCTACCGTACCATTAACGATGCATTCTGTGAAATGGTTGGCCCTGATTTTACCGCATGGTTCTGGCGTGAGTTCAAGAAGAACTACATCACAAAAGATGATATTGCCTATATCAGGCAGACTGGTATGAATTCCATACGTATCCCTTTTCACTATAAACTGTTTACCAATGAGGATTATATGGGATTGACGCATGATCAGGACGGCTTTGAAATTATTGACCAGTTGTTGGACTGGTGCAGGAAAGAAGGGTTGTATGTTATTTTCGATATGCATGATGCTCCCGGCGGACAAACTGGGGATAATATCGATGACAGTTACGGGTATCCTTGGTTGTTCGAAAGTGAAGAAAGCCAGCAGTTATGTTGTGATATCTGGAAAAATATAGCAAAGAGGTATGCCAACGATACGATCGTATTGGGTTACGACCTGTTGAACGAACCCATTGCTCATTATTTCAAGGATGATTATCCGCATCTGAATGCCGCTTTGGAACCTTTTTACAAGAGATGTACCGCCGCTATCCGTGAAGTGGACAAAAACCACATCGTATTGCTTGCCGGAGCCCAGTGGAACGCTAATTTCAGTGTTTTCTCCGACTGGAAATTCGATGATAAGATCATGTATACCTGCCATCGTTACTGGTGCGATACACTCCAAAACAATATCCAGGATTTTGTCGATTTCAGGGATAAAGTGAACCTGCCGATGTACATGGGCGAAACAGGGGAAAATTCTGATGAATGGATCGCTGCATGGACACGCCTGATGGAACGCAATAATATAGGATGGCATTACTGGCCCTATAAAAAGATGGCACACCGTGCCTGTATGATGATTATAACCCCGCCCGAAAACTGGGATGTCATAGTGGAATACACCAAGAAAGATCGCAGCAGTTTTGCCAAAATAAGGGAAGCCAGACCCGATCAGGCATTGGTAAGAAAAGCGCTGACCGATTTGCTTGAAAATATGAAATTCACCAATAGCACCAGGTATGAACCCTATACAAAAGCGTTGGGCATGAAGCCATAAATATTTTAAATTCAAAATTTAAGATTCAAAATTCAACGTTAAATCCGGAATCTTGAATCTTGAACTTTAAATCCCGAACTTCCAAATCTTATAAACCTTCATATTTTTAAACATACATGAAAAAGATTTTATTCCTGATGCTTCTCTTCCCTCTGGGAATAATGGCACAACCTTCCGATGCGGAAATCAGCCGTAAGGTAAATGCCCTACTGAAAAAAATGACCCTCGAAGAAAAGGTCGGACAGATGGCGCAGATTACCCTTGATGTCGTTTGTAAAGGCAAAGACCGTTATTCGAGTTATGAACCGGTCGAACTGGATATGGATATCCTTCGTGATGCCCTTGTAAAGTACCATGTCGGTTCCATCCTGAACACGGCCAATAACCGTGCCCGTAAACCTGAATTCTGGGCCAAGACCATCGGTCAGATACAGGATGTAGCCATGAAAGAAACCCGTATGGGGATACCTGTTATTTACGGAATAGATGCTATCCACGGTGTTACCTATACCGACGGCGCCACCATCTTTCCTCATGAACTGGGACTGGCTGCCACATGGAATCTGGAACATGCCCGTAAACTTGGAGAAGTGACCGCTTACGAAACAAGGGCCAGCAGCATTCCATGGAATTTCTCCCCGGTACTCGACTTAGGTGCTGATCCCCGTTATTCCCGTATGGGAGAAGGAATGGGTGAAGATCCTTATCTGATATCCCAGTTCGGACGGGAGATCATTAAAGGATACGAAGGTGATAACAACGATATAAGTAATCCTTTCAAAGTGGCCTCATGTGCCAAACATTTCCTTGGCTATGCCGTACCTATTTCCGGTAAGGACAGGACTCCGGCCTACATTCCCGATAATGTATTGCGCGAATACCATCTTCCTCCATTTGCTGAAGCCATTAAAGCGGGCACCCACACTTTCATGATCAATTCCGGGCACATCAATGGTGTACCCGTACACGCCAGCTATGAACTGATGACCAAGCTCCTGCGTGAAGAACTGGGATTTCAGGGATTGATCGTTACCGACTGGGGCGATATTGAAAACCTATACAAACGCGACCGTGTAGCCGCCGATAATAAGGAAGCCCTGAAACTGGCCATCAATGCCGGAATCGATATGTCGATGATCTCCTATAATTACGAAGGCTTTTGTAATGACCTGGTAGCTGTCGTAAAAGAAGGCGGTGTAAGCATGAAACGCATTGACGATGCGGTAAGACGTATCCTTACACTCAAATACAAACTGAATATTTTCGAAAAACCTGTCAGTGATCCTAAAGATTACCCTGATTTTGGTTCGGAAAAGTTTGAAAAATATGCTTATGATGCCGCTTCAGAAGCCATCACTTTACTGAAAAACGATAAGAACATTTTACCATTACCCAGAGACGCCAAAGTATTGGTAACAGGTCCGACATCCAACAGCATGCGTCCGTTGAACGGCTGCTGGACATATTCATGGCAGGGCGAACTGAGCGATGAATTTGCCGACAGTTATAACACTGTTTTTGAGGCCATCCAGAAGAAGATCGGTAAACAGGCCAAATGGATACCCGGTATATCTTTCGGTAAAGTAATGGATTACAGGGTTGAGAACTTCGATAAATATGAAGAAGCCATTGCTGCAGCCAGGGATGTGGATTATATCATCCTTTGCCTCGGTGAAAATTCCTATGCCGAAAAACCCGGTGATCTGGTCGACCTGACACTGAGCCGTAAGCAACTGAACTTTGCCAAAGAAATGCTGGCAACCGGAAAACCGGTAATACTGGTACTAGCCGAAGGACGTCCCCGTGTGATCCGTGAAATTGCATCGTCTGTGCGCGGAATCCTAATGGCATACTGGCCGGGGAATTTTGGAGGCGACGCATTGGCAGACATCATTTTCGGCGATGTGAACCCTTCGGGTAAACTCCCCATCACCTATCCGAGTGCTGTGAATTCTTTAGTAACCTATATACATAAACATTCCGAAGAACAGGTAAAATCTGCCGGTATGTACAATTATGAAGGTGATTTTTCTCCTGAATTTGAATTCGGATATGGC
The DNA here is from genome assembly GCA_031275285.1 of Bacteroidales bacterium. Classification (NCBI taxonomy): domain Bacteria; kingdom Pseudomonadati; phylum Bacteroidota; class Bacteroidia; order Bacteroidales; species Bacteroidales bacterium. Next base: position 40,549 of record JAISOY010000093.1, read on the forward strand.
CTGAGTTACACTACGTTTTCATACGGCAACCTGCAATTAAGCACCAAAGAACTGAAAGGCAGCAATCATCTGACCATTACTGTGGATGTAAGCAATACCGGACAAAAGGCAGGTAAAGAAGTCGTACAGTTATATACCAGTGACCTGATAGCTAGTATCACCCCTGATGTAAAACGTTTGCGCAGGTTTGAGAAAATCCTTTTACAACCCGGCGAAACCAAAAAGGTGACATTCACGATCAATGCAACCGATCTCGCTTTTGTCAATGCTCAAAACAAATGGATCACCGAACCCGGCGAGTTTGAAGTAATGATAGGCAATCAAAAAGCTAAATTTAATTATAAACGCTGAGACGTTGGAAAGTCAAAAAGTTATAAAGTTAAAACGTAAGAAAGTTATAAAGTTCATAATGTCTCAACTTTCAAATATTTGTACTTTACAAACTTTCAGACTTTAAAAACATTCAAACTTTAAGAACTTTAAAAACTCAAAAAAACAACAATAATGAAAAAACACACAAGTAAAAATGTAAAATCCTTACTCCTTGCGGGTTTCTTATGTATTGCCGTCGCTCTTTCCGCGCAAGAACCACAGACAAGAGAGATAGAAGCCTGGGTAACCCAACCCGACCGATCCGTCCTATTTGGTAAACAGGAAAGGAAAATCGCGTTCTCCAACGATAACCGCTGGGGAACTCCCATTGTGATCGATGATCAGCATACCATGCAATCCGTGGATGGTTTCGGGTTCGCCCTTACCGGAGGAAGCGCCGAGCTGATGATGAAAATGAGCAAGGCGGAACGTACCAAACTATTGAAAGAACTTTTCTCCACCGATGGAGACGCAATCGGTGTCAGCTATATCAGGCTTACCGTAGGTGCATCCGACCTGAACAGTTTTGTATTCTCATATAACGACCTTAAAGAAGGAGAAACCGATTACGAATTGAAGAAATTCGATCTGGGGCAGGATAAAAAAGATGTTATTCCGGTAATGAAAGAGATACTGTCCATCGTCCCTGATATCAAAATTATGGCATCACCATGGTCGGCTCCGGTATGGATGAAAACCAACGGAAAAGTGAAGGCCGGCTCACTCAAGGAAGAATGCTACGATGTGTATGCTCGTTACCTGGTGAAATATATTCAGGAAATGAAGAAGCAAGGTATCATCATCGATGCCCTGACTATCCAGAACGAACCCATTAATGCCAACAATACACCCAGTATGCGGATGAATGCAGCGGAACAGACTACATTCATCAAAAACAACCTCGGACCGGCTTTAAAGAATGCCAACCTCAAAACCAAAATCGTTCTTTTCGACCACAATCTCGATCGTCCGGATTATCCGCTTACCGTATTGCGTGACCCGGAAGCAGCCCAATACGTCGACGGTTCAGGTTTCCATCATTATGGTGGCGACCTGACAGCTATGACAATGGTACATAACGCGCGTCCCGACAAACACCTCTATTTCACGGAACAGATGGTAGTGGAAAGGCCAGGAGGTAATACGATAGCCATTGCATCACAGGTAAAAAGAATGATCATCGGTGTGATGGAGAATTGGAGCCGTAACGTGATCCTTTGGAATTTTGCCGCCGACCCGAGTAACGATCCGCATACCGATGACGGCGGTTGTTCTATGTGTCAGGGTGCTATAACCCTTGACGGAGATCAGGTAGGTCGTAACATCGCTTATTATGTGATCGCACATGCATCCAAATTTGTTCGTCCCGGTTCGGTACGTATCCAATCCACCAACAAAGGCGACCAGTCTGTGCTGCTGACCAGCGACGAGGAACAACGTTCGGTAATACGCGTGGCCACCATCGAAAACAAAGATGCCCTGTCCAATATCGCGTTCAAAACACCTGACGGTAAAATTGTCCTGATTGTAGCCAACGATACCTACTCTGCAGGCTCTTTCAAAGTACAGTATAAGGGGCAGTATGCCAATATCAGGCTTCAACCGGGTGCCGTGGGCACTTATGTGTGGGAGCAATAAACCAGGTTTATCATTAAAAAACGATATGAATCAGCAAAACGATACCTATCTCGGTCTTGATTTCGGAGGCACCAAGTTGCTCGTCGGCGAAGTAGACTCCAACGGACAGGTACTTAAATACAAACGGTACGATACCGGCTATATCAACCAGCATTGCGCTCTGGATATCATGAAGAGCTCCGTTGATGATTACATCGGAACGGTAGGATGGGCCAATGGCAAAAAGCCCGTAGCTATGGGCGTAGGTCTGATAGGCCGTGTGGATAATGCCGGTGGAATCTGGTTACAGATGGACCCGAAAAGAACCGATCCTGTGCCGCTTGCAGCGAATCTATCCACCATCTACGAAATGCCGTGTTATATCGATAACGATGTGAAAAGCGCCACCCGTGCCGAAAAAATGTTCGGACATGGAAAGGTGTCCAATGATTTTATTTACATCAATGTCGGGACAGGTATTGCTGCCGGATGTGTTATCAACGGGAACCTTGTCAGAGGAAGCCATTTCAATGCAGGGGAAGTCGGACATACCCATTCCGGGCTGGATGTCGGCATCCGTTGTGGTTGCGGAAGAGAGAACTGTGTCGAGGTCATTGCCTCGGGATTAGGAATGGACAGGTGTGCGCGTTTTCTTTTTCCTCAATACCGGACCAACCTCAATATTTCTCCCGATGAAGGACAGAGGGTCGATACGCGTGAAGTATTCGAACTGAGTATGAAAGGCGACAGGCTTTGCGTACAATTAGTGGTGAATGCGACAAAAGCATTGGCCAATCTGATCATGAACATGGTAAGGATGAGCGATCCGGACACGATTGTGCTTGGTGGCGGTATCCTTTCCGATGGATATATTTACTCGAGGGTATTGGAAAAGTTGAATCCGACAACTGTCCGTTTTGTTAAGAACGGTATAGTGCTGACCAAACTGGATCCGGATTTTATCGGTCTGATCGGTGCCGGAGCTGTTGCCATGAATATGTAAATAATTGAAAATGGAGAATGGAGAATTGAAAATTAAGGTAATCTGCAATTATTTGCGTGAGGAATGCGTCATTCCACTTGAAAATGGCAAATTCCACTGTATAGCTCATTATCAATAAAATAATCAATTATATTTTCCAGTATTCTTCTTAATGTTATTTCTACATTAAGCATCGCTAAAAAGCCGCAAATGCACGTTTGTAATATATGTAAATAAAATATCAAGATGAGAATGAGTATCACCATTGCGAAAGATGAAGTTGAGTTCGACCGTATTGCGGCTTGGCGGATAATCAGGGAAATACTTTCGGATCCGAAAAGTGTGATTGGATTATCTACGGGAAAAACTACCAAAAATATCCACATGCTGGTCGGCAGTATCTATGAACAAAA
>JAISOY010000094.1 GCA_031275285.1 Bacteroidales bacterium
GTCCCTAAACCTGAATACCTTAGCGGTATGTTACACTATTTAAGTTCAACTTCCGCTCCAGCTTCTTCTAATTGTGATTTGATGGATTCAGCTTCTTCTTTAGAACAACCTTCTTTTACAGCTTTAGGAGCAGCATCAACTACTTCCTTAGCTTCTTTCAATCCAAGACCGGTTAATTCTTTTACCAATTTGACGATCTGCAATTTGGCGCCACCTGCTGATTTCAGGATTACATCAAAAGATGTCTTTTCTTCAGCGGCAGCTTCTCCACCACCTGCGGCGGGAGCAGCTACTGCTACAGCTGCAGCTGCAGGTTCAATTCCATACTCGTCTTTAAGCACTTGCGCTAACTCGTTTACTTCTTTAACGGTCAAGTTTACTAATTGTTCTGCTAACGCTTTAATGTCTGCCATTTTTATTATGATTTAATAAATTAAATTACTTTTTATTCTTTCTCCGATAATGTTTTCACCAAACCGGCAAGGAGATGTTTACCTGATTGGAGTGCCGAGATAACATTCTTGGCCGGTGATTGTAATAACATGATAACATCACCGATCAATTCTTCTTTCGACTTGATAGAGGCCAATACTTCCAACTGATTTTCACCCACATATACCGACTCTTCCACATAAGCGGCTTTTAAAGTCGGACGTTCGTGAGATTTACGGAATTCTTTGATTAATTTGGCCGGAGTACTGCCCTCAGTTGAGAACATTACTGACGTAGGAGTTTTTAACACTCCGAATAGTTCTTCATAATCACCATCTGCTTTTTCAAAGGCTTTTTTCAAAAGGGTATTTTTAGCTACCACTAATTTAATGCCTCTATCAAAACACAAACGGCGCAACGCACTGGTATCTGCAGCATTTAAACCTGAAATATCTGCAATATAGATATGAGGAAAACTGTTAATCTGTTCTACCAGGCTATCAATGATCTGTCCTTTTTCTTCTTTCTTCATGATTGATTGCTTAAGTATATAACAGTTTACTCTTCAATTGATTTAGGATCCACCTTCAGACCAGGACTCATTGTTGAAGAGAGGTAAATACTCTTCACATAAGTACCTTTTGCTGCAGCCGGCTTTAACTTGTTGATGGTGCTCATAAATTCTTTGGCATTATCAACAATTTTATCGGGCGTAAAGGACACCTTACCAATTGATGTGTGTACGATACCAAATTTGTCGACTTTAAAATCAATCTTACCCTGTTTCACCTCAGCAACTGCTTTACCGATCTCCATGGTTACCGTTCCGCTTTTAGGGTTCGGCATTAAACCACGAGGGCCCAACACACGTCCTAAAGCACCGATTTTTCCCATTACCGATGGCATGGTGATGATGACATCTATATCCGTCCAACCGCCTTTGATTTTGTCAATGTATTCGTCCAATCCCACATAATCGGCCCCGGCTTCTTTAGCCTCAGCTTCTTTATCAGGAGTACAAAGTACCAATACACGAACTTCTTTACCGGTACCATGAGGTAACGATACAACACCACGTACCATTTGATTCGATTTACGGGGATCAACGCCTAAACGAACGTCAATATCCACGGATGCATCAAATTTTTGTGTCGTGATGTCTTTAAGTAAGGCGGCAGCTTCTGACAAATTATATGTCTTTGCAGGGTCAATTTTTTCTAAAACTAACTTCCTGTTTTTTGTAAGTCTTGCCATTTTTTCTGTCAACTTTAATTATTTGGTGAAAGGAGAATCGCCTGTGACAGTGATTCCCATACTTCTGGCGGTTCCGGCAACCATTTTCATCGCCGATTCCAAAGTAAACGCATTCATATCCTGCATTTTGTCTTTAGCTATCGCTTCAACAACTTCCCAGGTTACCGATCCTATCTTTTTACGATTGGGTTCGGCAGAACCTGATTTTACTTTGGCAGCTTCGATTAATTGAACCGGTACCGGAGGGGTTTTGGTGATAAAATCAAAAGATTTATCTGCATACACTGTAATTATAACAGGTATCACCTTGCCCGCCATCGATTGCGTCCGGGCGTTGAACTGCTTGCAAAAATCCATGATATTCACTCCTTTTGCCCCTAACGCAGGGCCTACAGGAGGAGATGGATTCGCCGCACCACCCTTAATCTGCAATTTGATTAATCCAGCAACTTCTTTTGCCATAATTATTTTTATTCTTAGATGATTTTAATGGAACAACCGAATAATATGGAAGCTTATTCTGTTGTCCTATTTAAGGTGCGTAACATTCGTTAAATTTTCTCGACCTGTATAAAATTCAGTTCGAGAGGTGTCTGACGGCCGAAGATCTTCACCATTACCTTGAGTTTCTTCTGTTCCTCATTCACTTCTTCAATAATTCCGGAGAAACTGTTAAACGGTCCATCAATTACTTTCACTGCTTCTCCTACATAAAATGCCACTTCGAGTTCTTCATCGCTTGCAGCAAGTTCATCCACTTTACCTAAAATCCTGTTTACTTCCGACTGTCTCAGGGGAACAGGTATTTTTTTACGTGATCCGTCAATAACACGCTCTTCTTCCAGAAATCCCGATACACCCGGTACATTACGTAGCATATGTATCATTTCACCCTGAAGTTCAGCCTCTATCATAATATAACCGGGAAAGAATGTGCGTTCACGGCTCACTTTTTTCCCGTTTTTGATCTGATATACCTTTTCAGTAGGGATAAGTACCTGAGATACATAATCTGTCCATCCCATTGCTGCAATTTCACTTTCTATGTATTCTTTGGCTTTCTTTTCCTTTCCCCCTACGGTCCTCAGGACATACCATTTTTTCCCTGTTTCACTCATTGTTTCTTGTCAAAGGTATTAAAAGTGTTTGTACAGGAATTTAAACAAATGGTCAAAACTGAAATCCATGGCAAACACAATGAGTGCGATGATTAAGGAAGCGACCAATACAACAATCGAACTGCTCTGCAAGTCAGACCAGGTAGGCCAGCTAACTTTGTGTACCAATTCGGTGTATGTTTCCTTCAGGTATTTGGTTACTTTATTCATTTTTTGACGGCTTATTGGCAGGAGTGGAGAGATTCGAACTCCCATCAACGGTTTTGGAGACCGCTATTCTGCCCTTGAACTACACTCCTTTGTTTGAATATAAAGACTTTTAAGTTATATATATTGAGCTTCAGGCAGATCTTACACTACCGAAGCTCAATATCATACACTTATTTTGAAATCTTATTCAACAATTTCAACTACCTGTCCGGCACCTACTGTACGGCCACCTTCACGGATTGCAAAACGCAAACCTTGGTTGATAGCTACAGGGTAAATCAATTCTACGGTAATGGTTACGTTATCACCTGGCATTACCATTTCACGGCCTTCAGGTAAAGTAATTTCACCGGTTACGTCCAATGTACGTAAATAGAATTGAGGACGATATTTATTGTGGAAAGGAGTGTGACGACCACCTTCTTCTTTTTTCAATACATAAACCTCAGCTTTAAACTTAGTATGAGGAGTGATTGAACCCGGTTTGGCAATTACCTGACCGCGTTTAATATTATTCTTGTCGATACCGCGAAGCAACAGACCAACGTTATCTCCAGCTTCACCCCTGTCAAGAATCTTACGGAACATTTCAACTCCTGTAACGACAGTTTTCATTTTTTCAGCTCCCAGACCAATAATCTCCATTTCGTCACCGGTATTTACAACACCTGTTTCGATACGGCCTGTAGCTACAGTACCACGACCTGTGATGGAAAATACGTCTTCAACCGGCATCAGGAATGGTTTTTCGTTTTCACGGGGAGGAATAGGAATATAAGTATCCACTGCATCCATCAATTCCATGACTTTGTCTACCCATTGAGGCTCATTATTCAATCCGCCAAGAGCAGATCCACGGATAACAGGAACATTATCACCGTCATAGTCATAGAAACTCAACAATTCGCGCATTTCCATTTCAACCAGGTCAAGCATTTCTTCGTCATCTACCAGGTCAACCTTGTTCATGAAAACCACAATCTTGGGAACATTTACCTGACGAGCCAAAAGAATGTGTTCACGAGTCTGAGGCATAGGACCATCAGTTGCAGCAACAACGATGATAGCACCGTCCATCTGTGCAGCACCTGTAACCATGTTTTTCACATAGTCAGCGTGACCCGGACAGTCAACGTGAGCATAGTGACGGCTGGCTGTTTGGTATTCAACGTGAGATGTATTAATGGTAATACCCCTTTCTTTTTCTTCAGGAGCATTGTCGATTGAGTCGAAAGAACGCAATTCTGATAAGCCCTTTGAGGCCAATACAGTTGTGATCGCTGCGGTAAGCGTAGTCTTACCGTGGTCAACGTGACCAATAGTACCAATGTTCACGTGCGGTTTGGACCTGTCAAATTTTTCTTTTGCCATGATAATAAAAAATTAAAATATAGGTTTTTAAGATGATATTTTGTATTAACTTAATTCGTTACAATATAACACTCATGCCTAGAGCCAATGATGGGAATTGAACCCATGACCCCTTCCTTACCAAGGAAGTGCTCTACCTCTGAGCTACATCGGCGGCGAATATTGAGCGGGAGACGAGGCTCGAACTCGCGGCCCTAACCTTGGAAGGGTTATGCTCTACCAACTGAGCTACTCCCGCTTGTATACGCTTTTGAAATTTTTGTGGGGAGAGGAGGATTCGAACCTCCGAAGTCGTAAGACAACAGATTTACAGTCTGCCCCATTTGGCCGCTCTGGAATCTCCCCAAAGAGATTACAATTTTTTTTAAATTTCAAAAACTGCTTCTAATAAACTTAAGAACCCGAGCCGATGGAGGGATTCGAACCCCCGACCAGCTGATTACAAATCAGCTGCTCTGGCCAACTGAGCTACATCGGCAATGATCATTTTAGAGACTATGCGTCAAAAAACGAGTGCGCAAAGGTATATACTTTTTTCCATTACGCAATATTTTTCGTAACTTTTCTTTACAAATTTTGTCCATTTTCTAAAAATGGCTGAGAATAAGCACGTTTAAAAATATTTTTTTAGGAAACAAAAATATAAATAATATTTATTATTCTAAAAGATATTCAAAGACAAATAATATTTTCATTAAAATCAATCATTCTTTGTACCTTTGCTCAGACTTTTCATTCACGTGTTATTGATAACCACGTATAAAAAACAATAATAATGACAAAACAGGTTTCTCTTTCTTTCATGTTATTGGGCACACTTTTCACCGTATGCCTTATCCTTTCAAACCTTCTGGCAACTAAACTTATTGTTATTGGCGGATTATCAGCTACAGCGGGATTAATCATTTTTCCGATATCATACATCATTAATGACACGATTGTAGAGGTATGGGGATATCGTAAAGCACGACTTATTATATGGCTGGCTTTTACCATGAATTTTCTGGCCATCATTTTTATTCAGCTATCTATAAAAATTATGCCTGCGCCTTATTGGGACGGGCAGGATGCATATGCAACAACATTCAGCCAGGCTCCGAGAGTCGCATTTGCCAGTTTGATCGCTTTTTTATCCGGATCATTGATTAATGCATACATAATGAGCCGCATGAAGGTACGTTCGCAGGGAAAAAGATTTGGTCTCAGGGCTATTGTTTCTACCATTTTCGGAGAAGCTTCGGATTCCTTGTTGTTCTTTATTATCGCTTTTTCAGGAATTGTGGCTTGGAAAGAAATCCTGATAATGATCGCTGTCCAGACCGTTCTTAAATCAGCTTACGAGGTAATTATTCTCCCGGTAACCACTGTCGTGGTCAAGTATATCAAACGGACAGAAAAAACCGATGTATTTGATGAAAATATATCATACCATATATTAAAAGTAAAAGAAGTATCATAACCATGATTCAAGATTTGAGATTTAAAATTAGACAAAACAGAATTTTGAACTTTGAACCCCAAAGGGCTCAACGAAGTTAATCCGGAATGTTAAAATTAATTTTATTCACATGAATTTCAATAGTTCCGCATTGGTATTATCATCCGGCGGACAGGATTCCACTGTATGCCTATTCTGGGCACTCCAACATTTCGAACATGTGGAAGCCTTATGTTTCCGGTATGGGCAACGTCACGAAACGGAAATAGAGGCAGCACGGTCTATTGCAAAGAAGGCCAATGTAAAATTTCACTTGATCGATGCGGGAATGATTGCAGGATTAAGCAGCAATTCCCTTACAGATTTATCTGTTACCATGGATAAGGAACAAAAAGGTAATGCTCCTCCAAACACTTTTGTCCCGGGACGGAATCTTTTATTCATCAATCTGGCGGCTGTTATTGCTTATGAAAATCATATAGCAAATATTGTAACAGGCGTTTCACAAGCAGATTATAGCGGTTATCCGGATTGCCGGGATACATTTATCCGTTCCCTCAACACTACATTGAACCTCGCCATGGATACACAATTTATCATCCATACTCCTTTGATGTGGCGGGATAAGGAAGAAGTGTGGGCCCTTGCAGGAGAACTCGGGGTTTTTAACCTGGTGAAGAATGAAACGGTTACCTGTTATAACGGCATTATTGCAGAAGGTTGCGGAGAATGTCCTTCTTGTAAGCTTCGTCGTAACGGACTGGAAAAATATGTACAAAGAAAAAATATATAAATTATGTCACTCAGCTTATTAGGTAAAAAAACAGATTATCCTTTTAATTATGATCCTTCCATATTGGAAGCATTCGACAACCAGCATCCGGACCATGATTACTGGGTACGGTTCAACTGTCCGGAATTTACCAGCTTATGTCCCATTACCTCACAACCTGATTTCGCTACCATATATATCAACTATATCCCGGCAGAAAAAATGGTAGAAAGTAAAAGTCTGAAACTATACTTGTTTAGTTTTCGCAACCATGGTTCTTTTCATGAAGATTGCGTCAACATTATTATGAAAGACCTGATCAAGCTGATGGAACCAAAATATATTGAAGTGTGGGGTGTTTTCACTCCACGGGGGGGGATCAGCATCTACCCTTTCTGTAATTATGGAAAGGATGAATCACGCTACCAGGAAATGGCACAATACCGGATGATGCATCATGACCTGAAACTTCCGTAACGATCTATTCGTGATTATACAAATAAATTATAGTAATTCCTGAAGTTGCTCCAGCTTCATTCCCCTGGAACCTTTGATCAATATGGTAAATGCTTCCGGAGGATCATTGGCCAGCGCATCTTTCAATGTCCCTATATCCTCAAATGCGCGGATCCCGGGAATATCTTTTGCCGCTTCAAAAAAACTCCTGCCAACAACTATGTTTTCTGTTTCAGGATGATTCATCAATATACGAACAATCTCTGCATGCTCTGCTGCTGATTCAAGACCCAGTTCAAACATATCACCCAGTATCGTCATTCTTTTCCCTTGAACCTGCTCAAAGAAATTATTGAGGGATTCTTTCATACTGGTAGGATTGGCATTATAGTAGTCAAGCAAAAGAAGATTCCGTCCGGTTTGCAAGACCTGCGACCGGTTATTTTGTGGAACATACCCTGAAAGAGATATAATGATCTCCTCTTCAGGCACCTGGAAATAATCACCGATACAAGCAGCAGACACAATATTTTCCAGATTATATGCACCTGCCAGATGTGTCTGGATAGTATAGGTTTTCTCATTTATAGAAAGCTCCATATAAAGATAAGGAGAAGCTGATAATACCCTGCCAATATAAGGGCTTTCACCATATGCTATCATATTTGCCTGAACCTCTGCCAATAATTCCTTCAAGACCGGATTCGTAGCATTAAAGAAAATGGTTCCTTTATGTTTATCGAGATAGTCATAAAGTTCTTTCTTGGCTTTTTTCACACCTTGAAAACCTCCGAATCCTTCCAGGTGAGCCTTTCCGATATTGGTAATCAGGCCATGTGTCGGCTCTGCAATATTGCATAATAAGCTGATCTCTTGTTGGTGATTAGCTCCCATCTCAATAATGGCCATCTCGGTGTTCCGGTTCAACTGCAGCAACGTCAGGGGTACTCCAATATGATTGTTCAGATTTCCGGAAGTAGCCAGTACCTGGTATTTTGAAGACAAAACACTTTTCATTAATTCTTTGGTGGTTGTTTTGCCGTTCGTACCTGTAACTGCGATCACCGGAATTGTAAATTTCCGGCGATGGAACCGGGCCAGATCCTGCAATGCAGCCAATGTATCTTCTACCAGAATAAACCGTTCATCAATTGCTACATCGGGCTTATCCACAACAGCATAAGCACAACCTGCATGTAAAGCCGTTGCAGCAAAATCATTTCCATCAAATTGCTCCCCTTTTAATGCAAAAAAAATACTTCCCGTTTCTGCCTTTCGGGTATCAGTAACTACCTTAGGATAACGAGTAAATAATGTATATAAATCATCTATCTGCATCTGTTATTTGGCCTATAAAACAAAAAAGGGGCGCTGCCCCTTTCTGTTATTCTTTATCTGGTTGGTATCATGTGTCGTGAACTTTGTGCACCGACTCTTGTCATGGCACAGCGGAATCCGATATCATCCCTTGACTGATCTTCGGCCAGGAACCTTCTTGTCCCCGGGCTCAACCAATACGGACGATCCCTCCATGACCCCCCTTTATATACACGTACATTGTCATTGATCAATGTCTGGGTAGGATCATACATCCGGTCTGATCCGGCATCTTTAAGACTTTCATCAGTATAATCCATGGTAGAACCATGATCTCCGTCTTCGTAGTTACGATAATCGGACTTTGTAAACTGACGGCGCTGACTCATGGCATCTTCTTCCTTGATCGGCACATATTTCAGGCGACCCAAACTATCTTTCTGTACAGGAGCTCCGGATTCATCAACGTCCAATACTTTAAATACATTTCCACGGAACGGGTTAAAGTCTTCTACATCTTCATGCGACATCGGACGATATACATCCAATACCCATTCATTGACATTCCCTGCCATACAATACAGTCCATAATCGTTAGGCCAGAAAGAAATAACAGGCAATGTCGTACTTCCTGCATCATTCAATGCTCCAGCCACACCCATCATATCACCACGGCCACGTTTAAAATTGGCTAACATTACACCTCTGTATTTTTTCTTGTGGTTACGAAGAACATCACCATTCCATGGATAAATCCTTCTTTCATAAATCCTTTCATCATAAGAATTCCCAACTAATCCCAATGCGGCATATTCCCATTCAGCTTCTGTAGGTAAACGGTATTTCGGCAATAAAATACCATCTTCCAACATAACGCGTCGTTCTTCTTTATTGGGGTCCATACTTTTCAGGTTCTGCCTTACTACTCCTTCATACTGTCCGACTAAATAGGCATCCGTATTAAAATTTTCAGCATCTTTCTGATTAGGGTCATTATCCAGAATACCTTCCCGGACCAGAATCCTTTCATTGACACGGTCAGTTCTCCAGATACAGTAATCATTGGCCTGCAACCAACTTACTCCCACTACAGGATATTGATTATAAGAAGGATGACGTAGATACATTTCCACTAATGGTTCATTATATGCCAATTTGCTTCTCCAAACCAGGGTATCAGGCAGCGCCTTACGATATACCTCTGGATAAGAAACAAATACACGGCGGATCCAGTGGAGGTATTCTTTATAATCCACATTGGCTATCTCCGTCTGGTCAATATAGAATGATTCAACGGTAACAGAACGGGGTGTATTATTCCAATCATACATTACATCCTGGCCCACACGTCCCATAGTAAAATTACCTCCCTCAACAAATACCAATCCTGGACCTGTTTCCTGCTCCGGCACATCTTTTACCTCGTATCCTCCCTGATTCGGATCGTTATAGTTCCAACCTGTTGTTGGTGATTTGCCTTTTCCTCCTTTAAACAAACCGCAAGAAGAGATAAAAAGTACTGAAAGTAAAGACAGTACGATAATCGAGAATCTATAAGTCATTGTTAACAAATTTATTTTCGGTTCAAAGATATATAATATTCACATTATTACGAACAAATTCTTCAAAAATTACAAACTGTATTTTGAGCATTTTATTGTTTTCATTTTCTTCTTTGGATGAATTTTCCATACCAAAGTGATTTCATGTGCCCCTGTTCCGGGAAATTCTCCTTTCTGATGAGACAACTTATAATCATAATTGTATACGATTCTATAATTAATTTGTTCCAATCCAACCAAAAAAGTTGCTGATTCGGGCGTAAAACCAGATGCTGTTCTCATCCAAACTCCCATAAAAACAGGCTCATATGCAACATTTAATCCTAATGAAAAAATATTTTGATATTGTTGTTGCCGGAAATAAAATCCCGGAGAAAAAACTATTTTTTGCTTGTTAAATTTTCCAAACCGTAATGGAAAATAGGAAATAAAATGTGCACTAAGACTTAAAGGTGTACGTTTCTTATTTACTTCAGAAAGTGTTTCAATCGGACCATTCAAATGATGGGCTGCCACTCCCATGCTATACCTATCGGAAAAATTAGCCACTACCCCAACTCCAAAATCAGGAAAAACAGAAGAATAATCCGACAGATATTCCGAAGAAGCGGTTCCTGAATACGGATTGTCATCCGGAAGAGTTAATCCTGATCCGTTCATGGCCCGCTGTACCACCGACATCTGCAACCCGGGAGACAATGTGATCTGATTTGATATTTTAAACTGATAATTATAGTAAATTTCCACAGATGTCCGTGAATATATACCTCCTGCCACATCCCGGAATACCTGCGCACCTATTCCACTATTAATCGATGGTATTTTTTGATCATACGAAGCAAAATAAGAAACATAGGCATGATCCATCAAAGGCCATTGATCCCGGAATCCACCGGAAACCTTGATGTAATCATTGATTCCTGCAAGCCCGGGATTTACAGATAATGCGTCAAACATAAACTGTGAAAAAACTGCATCCTGTCCGGATGTTGAAAAACACAGGAAACATTGTAAGACTACCACGAAAACACCGGTCTTCAAATTATCACCTTTACTTTGTTTAACGATCATAAAAATACCCGACTTTCTCTTTATGGATAATAATCATAAAGGTTTGTACGTTTTTTGCAGCAAAAGGTTTTACTTTTGTTGTATATTTTTAAAATATTTCCTGTATTGAAGAACGTTTTCTGGGGCGTATTGTTGTGCTTTGTCACTTTTTTAAATCTTTATGGTGAAAATAACTCCGGATCGGTATTATCATCAGGGGAGTGGTACAAAATACATATTACCCGGGATGGTATCTACCAGATTACTTATGCTGAATTACGGAACCTGGGATTAAGCAATCCCGCCGACGTACGGATATATGGGTCAGAAGGCGCTATGCTCCCGGAAACTGTTGATGCCCGTTTTTCCGATGATTTGAAAGAAGTTCCCATTTTGATGGTGACAAAGAATAATGGTGTTTTCACAGACGGCGATTATATTCTTTTTTACGGGCAGGGTCCGGTTGTATGGAAATACAATCATGACCAACAAGCCTTTGAACACGAGCTCCATTTGTGGGACAACCAATCCTGTTACTTTATTACATCCCAGCCAGGCGGGAAACGCATAAGAAAAGAAGAATCATCCTCTCTTCCTGCCAACTATCAGGTTACATCTTTCGATGAACATTTGTTTCATGAACAGGAACTCAATAATGTCATTAATTCAGGAAGGTTCTGGTATGGAGAATATTTCCGTTCGCCACTAAACCATTATTTTTCTTTCTCCGTACCCGACATCGACCTCAACCAGCCTGTTTCCGTTAATATCGATTTTCTTGCCCGGAGCTCGTCAAGAAGTTATCTGGAGGTCCGTCACAACAACCAACAAATAACCAATCAGGCATTACCAGTTTACGGACAGGAATATGCGGTAGCGTCATCTTTTACAGCCTCCCTACAACCGGCATCCGGACAGGTTTCTATTGAATTAATCCTGAACCAGAATGGTAATTCGCTGGCAGAAGGATGGTTGAATTTCCTGCGTCTTCATGTACGACGAAAACTGAATTTATCCCAACCACCTCTTTTTTTCAGGGATATCCGTTCTGTAGAGGAAAACCGGGTTTCTGAGTTCAGTATTACCGGAAGTAACTCAAATACGGTTGTCTGGGATGTCACAGACATGCATGACATACGGGAAATGAACACATCATTATCCGGAAACACATTAAGTTTTGTTACGGCAACCGGCCATTTGCGTGAATTTGTTGCATTTAACCTGACTGATGGATTAATGAAACCATCTTTTTCCGGACAAAACCACATCGAAAATCAAAATCTACATGCTATCGATGCAGATATGGTCATTGTTTCCCATCCCGATTTTATAAGCGCCTCGGAAGAACTTGCCAACCTGCATCGTGAAAATGACGGACTATCTGTTCATGTTGCGACAACAGAACAGGTGTATCATGAATTTTCTTCCGGGAAGCAGGATCCGGCAGCCATTCGAAACTTCATGAAAACCGTATATGAAAAATCCGGTAAGCTAAAATACCTGTTATTGATGGGAGATGGTTCATTCGATAACAAATCAAATCAGATTAAGAATGGACGGGCAACCAGTAACACGAATTATGTGGTTACATACCAATCTGTAGAATCCGCACATACCATCCGTTCCTATGTTTCCGACGATTATTTCGGAATACTGGGCGATGGGGAAGATATTCTGGGAGGAAGCCTGAAAATAGGGATCGGCAGACTCCCCGTCCAGACTTCCGAAGAGGCGCAGGACGCTGTCAACAAAATCCGGAAATATATGGAACATGAGATTTCCAGTGACTGGCCCAACATTATGGGATTGCTGGCCGATGATGATGACGGAAATATACATATGTCCCAATCAGATAGTATTGCGGTATATGTAACCGATTATGAACCGCAGTATACCATTGAAAAATTATATTTTGATGCTTTCCAACAAATCCCCACGGCTGACGGACATCGTTACCCGGAAGTAACAGAACGTTTGGAAAGCCTGCTCAATAAAAGTTGTTTCCTTATCAATTACATTGGACATGGAAATGCTACCGGATTATCTGAAGAGCGGGTAGTTAATTCAACAAGTATCGACCAGTGGAAAAATAAGATCTATCCGCTATTTGTTGTGGCGACATGCGAATTCGGTCGTTATGATGACCAGAGAACCACTGCAGGAGAAAAGCTGATACTGAACCCTAATGGTGGAGGGATTGCATTATTGACCAGTACTCGCCTGGTATATTCCAGCCAGAATTTCCAGTTCAACAAAAGTTTCTTCCGCGCCCTGTTTTCAGAACCATTTGATGAGAATCCATACAGATTAGGAGATCTTATCCGGTTGAGCAAAAATGCATCCGGAACGAGTATCAACAAATTATGTTTTACACTGTTGGGTGACCCGGCCCTAAAGTTACCCGTTCCTTCCAACAACATCCGGACTGTTTCCATTAATGGGAAAGCAGTTGATGAGCCTTTAGATACCTTGAAAGCTAACAACAAAATAACCATCAAAGCTGAAGTCATCAATAAAAACGGACAAAGGTTGGATTCTTTCAATGGTATTGTACACATTTCATTGTTTGACAAGCCACGGGAAAAATATACCCTAAATAATGACGGGAATACCCAACCCATGAAATTCGAGACTCAAACATCTTTATTGTATAAGGGTAAAGCAACTGTCCGGTATGGTGAATTCGAGGCATCTTTCATCATACCCCGTGATATCAACTACCAATTTGGACATGGAAAAATAAGCTATTTCGCTTATTCCGAATCGGATATTGCATCAGGAGCATTTAACCAAATTACTATTGGTGGCTCCGGAGATCCAATCGACGACACATCAGGTCCGGAAATCCGGTTATTCATGAATGACACTCTTTTCAGGAACGGAGGTATCACCGATCAAAATCCGGTACTTATCGCTTTGCTTAAGGACGAATCCGGTATCAATACTTCCGGAGAAGGTATCGGCCATGATATTACCGCTGTACTCAGTCATGATCCATCAAAAATTTATACTTTAAATCCTTATTACGAGGCCGAACTGGATGATTATCGCAAAGGAATGGTAGTATATCACTTTTCGGATCTTCCTGTGGGCGAATATGAATTGATATTCAATGCCTGGGATGTGGTAAATAACGCCTCACAAGCAAGTATCCGGTTCCGTGTTACCCGATCTGGTGTTTTGCATATCAGCAACTTATATAATTACCCTAACCCCTTTTCCGACTTCACCTATATCTACTTTGAACATAACTTCCCAGAAGAAGCTGTTGAAGTGGAAATGCAGGTGTTCGACATCAACGGAAAGCGATTATCTACCACCAAACAATCTTTATTTTCTGAAGGCTACACATCCGGACAGCTACGATGGAATGGCTATGATGCCAATGGAAACAGAATGAACAGTGGCATTTATCCGTACCGGATCATTCTTCGCACAAAGACAGGACAGGAAGTACTGAAAAGTTCAAAAATAGTATTGATCCGACAATAACGGGTTAATCCCCGCGTAGCTGTTCTATCAACATGTTCAAAGCGGCAGTGGTAGTCCTTTGGATATTATTCTCCCTGTTGTTCCCAAAATGGAGAAGCTTTGAAATCACCCGTGATTTTGTTGCGAGAGCCACCCATATAGTCCCTACGGGTTTCTCCACAGTTCCTCCCGTAGGTCCTGCAATACCCGAAGTAGCTACAGCATAATCAGTATCCAATAGTTTCCGAACGTTTTGTGCCATCTGCTCTACGACTATTTTGCTAACGGCTCCATATTGTTCAATATCAGACGCGACCACACCTAGAAGGCTCACTTTTACCTCATTGGCATACGCCACCACCGATCCTTTAAAATACTGTGAACTGCCGGAAACGGTTGTTAACATATGTGCGATATTACCACCCGTACAACTTTCGGCAGTAGATACTGTCTCCCCTCTTTCTGACAACAAGCGGCCAACCAATTCTTCCGGTAGTTCGTCTTGCACACTTAATAAATGTTTTCCAAGGATAGGCCGCAATTTTTCAATGGCCTCCTCTACCTCTCTTTCAATGAATGCTTTATCAGTACCGGATGTGGATAATCTTAAACGGATCATTCCTCCGGAGGGAAGATACGCCAGTTTCATGTAAGGAGGCAAATGATCTTCCCATTGTTCAATCAACAATGCCAGTGAAGATTCTGGAATTCCGGAAACCAATAATGTCCGGTGTAAAATTACATCAGTCTCAAAGTATTGCCGCAACCGGGGAATCAACTCATCCTGCATCATGGTTTTCATTTCAAAAGGAACTCCGGGCATGGATATATATACGATCCCCTCCTTTTCGAACCACATTCCGGGAGCAGTGCCACAAGTGTTAGGTATAACGATACAGTTTTCAAGCACCTCCGCTTGTTTTTTATTCAAAGGGTTCATAGCAATATGCCGGGATGCCATTATTGATTCAATGTGCCGAAGCGTTCCTCCGTCAGTAACTAAACGGACGCCCGCATACCGGGCCAAAGCCGCTTTGGTAATATCATCTTTGGTTGGACCCAAGCCACCCGTAATCAGCACCAAGCGTACCCGCTTCGACGCATCATCCAATGCAGTATGAATATGTTCCCCATCATCTGAAACAGATGTGATCTGATATACGCTAATTCCTATTTTATTCAATTCCCGGGCAATATATGCCGAATTGGAATCTATTACCTGTCCTATCAACAGTTCATCCCCAATGGTAATTATCTCTGCCTTCATTTATTTTGTTTTCCCGCTATTTTATCCACAACCAATGCAATGGCTCCATCTCCGGTCACATTACAAGCCGTACCGAAACTATCAATGGCAATATATAAAGCAATAATAAGTCCTATGGCTTCATTGTCAAAACCCAGCATGGACTGGAGAACACCTGTTGCAGCCATAATAGCACCACCCGGGACACCGGGAGCAGCAATCATTACTACCCCCAACATCAGGATAAATGCTGTATACAACGACAAATCGTGAGGAATACCTACCAATATACAAATGGCCAGACTCATGGCAACAATTTTCATTGTACTTCCCGCCAGATGTATGGTAGCGCATAACGGGATACAGAAATCCGCAATATCTTCCCGGACTCCGTTTTTTCTCGTCTGGGCCAGAGTAACAGGTATGGTAGCGGCAGAAGAAGATGTACCCAATGCTGTCATATAGGCTGGTAACATGGTATACAATAACCGTAAAGGATTTCTTTTAACTACTGCTCCTGCAATGATATATTGGATCAATAAAAGCAAAATATGTAAAATAAAGATGATACCGATGACTTTCCCAAAAACGCCAATGATGGAAAATACCGTTCCTGAATATGTCATATTTAAAAAGATACCGAAAATATAAATGGGCAATAATGGTATGATCACTGCAGAGATAACCAGTTCTACAATAGATTTGAACTCCGTCAGTGCGTTTTTAAGTGTTTCCCCTTTATTGATCGCAATCCCTATTCCCAGGATAAAGGCCAGGATCAAGGCTGTCATCACCCCGAATACAGGAGGCATCTCAATCGTAAAAAAAGGAGTTAACAAGGTAGATTCCGGATCATCTACATTCAATAATTCAGGCTCAGGCGCAATCAAATAAGGAAAAACCGCATTACAGGAAAAATAGGTAAAAAATCCGGAAAAGATAGTAGACCCATAAGCGATCAATGCTGTAATTGCCAACAACCGACCGGCATTTTTCCCCAGATCTGCAATACCCGGCGCAACCAATCCGAGAATGATCAAAGGAATGGAAAATCCCAGAAACGAGGAAAATATGCTACTAAAAGTAACAAAAACCCTTACCAGGCCCGGCAGGTTCATCCGGCTTTCCGAAAAAGCCATTCCGAATAGCATACCCAGGATAATGGCAATTATCACCTTAGGTAATAACCCTATTTTTATTTTTTTCCTAAATATATTCATATAGCGTAAAAGTAATTTATTATATGTGTCTGATGGATATTTGTTTCACATTTGTTTCTTGATCTTCCCCGGAGTCATTTGTAACCATAATTCCAAGAGATTTCGATTTTAAAGGAAGGATATATGATGTCCGATAAACAGTTTTATCATTATCTTTCTTAATTTTTAATTTGACTTTAATAAATCTATATGTTCCACCTTCAATGACTTTTCGTTCTTCCCAAAAAACCTGATTAACGCCTGGGATCCAAACAAGTTTCTGCATTACTTGAGTCAGTTGTTCAGCTGTATCTTGGTTGATTCGTAAATGAGGAGCAATGAAAAAAAATATTGAATTCGAATAGTCAGTAGTGTCACAAAACAGTATTCCGGGATTTCCTTTCAATAAGTGTTGTTTTATGATCATTCCAGATAATAAGCTGTCATTGTAAGATAATTTTCCTTTCACCTTTTTGATATTATCCCACATCCGATCCGCGTTTATCTCATTTTCAATTGCAATCTGCCTATAACCGGGAGGGATATGAAATTTAATACCATATGTATCCAAGGTGAAATCATACTCCGGTTTTATTGAAAAATTACATGCAGAAAACAAAAAACATACTGCATAAAAACATATTATGCAAATATAACTTGTTGTTTCTTGCCTGTAAAGGGTGATTATTTTCATATATCGCTTTAAGCATCGCAAGATATGAAAATTCACAACACTTTATATGACCAGCTTAAAACCTTTTCCGTGAACATTCAATATTTCAACGCTTGGTTCGTCTTTAAGATACTTTCGCAATTTGGTGATATATACATCCATGCTTCTGGCGTTGAAATAATTATCATCTTCCCAGATGGTTTTTAAAGCGTAATTCCGCTCCAGTACCTGATTCGCGTTATCACAAAGCAATTTAAGCAATTCCGATTCCTTGGTAGTTAACTTATGGGAAACTTCTCCATGCTGTAATAATTGCTTTTGGATGTCAAAAGTATATTTCCCAAGTGTATATGACTGAGGAGTAAATTGGGCATCAGTTTTTACCCGCCGTAGTATGGCTTCAATCCGGAAAAGTAATTCATCCATATTGAATGGTTTGGTGATATAATCATCCGCACCTATTTTAAAACCTTCAAGAACGTCATCTTTCATTGACCGGGCCGTTAAAAATATAATCGGAACCACCTTATCAATGGTCCTGATTTCCTGGGCTAAAGTAAACCCGTCTTTAACAGGCATCATCACATCCAGGAGGCATAAGTCATAATGACCTTTCCGGAATCCTTCAAATGCCTTTTCCCCATCATCAAACAAATCAGTTTCAAGCATCTTTGCATTAAGGTAATTTTTTAACAATTCACCTAAGTTTTCATCATCTTCAGCCAATAATA
Organism: Bacteroidales bacterium; assembly: GCA_031275285.1. Taxonomy (NCBI): domain Bacteria; kingdom Pseudomonadati; phylum Bacteroidota; class Bacteroidia; order Bacteroidales; species Bacteroidales bacterium. Next base: position 18,301 of record JAISOY010000094.1, read on the forward strand.
TTTTTGCCATTATATTTACAAATATTAAAATTTACAAATTTATAAATCAATCAGGAAATTGGTTGTTTACAATACAAGGTAATGATAAAATTGGTCCCTTGCCCGGGTTCACTTTCCACCTGAATCATTCCCTGGTGGCTGTCTATTACATTCTTCACATAAGCCAGCCCCAGCCCAAATCCCTTTACATTATGCACATTTCCGGTCGATACGCGGTAAAACTGGTCAAAGATCCTTTTCTGATCTGCTTTATTGATACCGATGCCTTTATCCTGTATGGATATACAAACTTTTCCGTCAGCGTCATAGGTCGATATGGTAATATCAGGACGCCCTTTACTATATTTAATCGCATTATCCATCAGATTAAACAAAACATTGGTTATGTGCACTTCATCCACTTCAGCAACGGAGTTTACCGCATCCAGATTCTTAGTGACCTTCCCGTTTTTATTTTTTATCTGGATAAGCATGTTCTTGACCACCATATTTACCAACTCGTTCATATCCAATTCCTTAAATTTCAGCATAATTTTCCCGCGGTCGAATATCGCCATCTGTAGAATTTTCTCTACTTGTTGGCTCAGACGTTTACTTTCATCGGCAATTACTGATGAAAGGTGGTCGTAATTTTTTGATTCATTGGGAATACTTCTGTCATTCAGCATTTGTGATGCCAGGGAAATAGTAGATATGGGCGTTTTTAGTTCATGGGTGATGTTATTGACAAAATCGGTACGGATACTGGCTACTTTTTTCTGCCTGATCATCTGGTAAACGGTAGCAGAAAATGCCAAAATAACGATCAATGTAAACATCACAGATGAAAAACTCATGATCCCTATAGACTTAAACAGATAGTTACTTCTCTTGGGAAAATAAAGACTCAGGTAATATGGTTGGGATTCAAACCAATCAAATGGAAAAAGAGTGGTTAAGAATTGTTCATTCCCTTTTTTAGGATTAAAATTCTCCGACTGATAAATTCTATTTTTTGTATCTTTTTCATAAACAGCATATTCAAAGGGTTGGTCTATATCCGACTTTTCCAGTTCCATATGGATGAAATAATCCAATGTTATCCCGTCAATACGATCTTCCAGACGGTAATCCGCCCGTTGTATCCTATTCAATGTCTCTTCGATCACCAATTTGCGCTTCGCCCTACGTTCAGCGGGAGAAGACTGGGGTGACTGTACGATTGTGGATATCGACCCACTGATCTGTGTGCTTGCGGAACCATTTCCAAATTGCTCTTGAATCTGCATAAAGCCATGTTGTACAATGCTGTACGGGCTCCAGTAATCCCTCACTGCATTATTCCAGAACGCATATTTATCTTCTTCAGAAATATTTGGGTATGGTGTTTCAAGTTGCTTTTTTCCGGCAATAATGGAGTCCAGTAAAGCCTTTTGATCCCCCTGAGTTCTCACATTTCTCTGGAAAGGGTATGGCGCATTTAATTCGTGAATTACCTGAACAACGTCGTATGATTGTACATCTTCCGCTATACGGTTAATTGTAGTATTGACCAACTGTGCGAATTGCTGTTCCTTAATCGTATAGGCATTATTGATCCAATATGCCTGAACGGCAATAAGACCTGCCAGTGCAACAGATGCAATAATCACTAATGTATACAATGTGGATTTCTTCATGTCCTGATCACATTTGAATGCAAAAATACAATATCCGGGCCACGAATCCTGCTATTTAACAATCTTTAACTATGTGAACATAACCTCCTTATTAGGGTTTTTTTCCAATATTTTACCTGGTGAATGGCTGCTTATCAACAATAAAAGTGTGGATAACTTCCTTTTAAGGGTAACTTCCTTTTCTTTATCTTTGCACGTTAAAATACACGATTAAAATAATGAGCGCAGATTATCAGGATGACAGTATAAAAACGCTTGAGTGGCAGGAACATATTCGCTTACGCCCGGGGATGTATATCGGTAAATTAGGAGACGGCACATCTCCTGATGATGGGGTTTATATTCTTGTAAAAGAAGTATTGGATAATTCTATTGATGAATACATGATGGGGCATGGAAAACAAATAGAACTAAATATCGATGAGAATAATCATGTATCCATACGTGATTACGGACGGGGAGTGCCCCTGGGAAAAGTCCTGGATGTAGCTTCAAAAATGAATACCGGCGCCAAGTATGACTCAAAAGCATTTAAGAAATCAGTCGGATTGAATGGAGTTGGGATCAAAGCTGTCAATGCATTATCGGGTTGTTTCTCCATTGAATCATTCCGTGATGGTAAATCAAAATCCGTAACTTTTGAAAGAGGACATGTTATATCCAATGATCCGGAAAAAAATACGAATCTGCCTAACGGCACATTGATTCGTTTTATTCCGGATGAAACGGTATTTGGAAGTTATCAGATTTTACCGGAATATCTGGAACGCCTACTGAAGAATTATACTTTCCTTAATTCGGGACTTTCCATTATCTATAATGGTGTCAAATTCATTTCATCCAACGGATTGCTCGATTTGCTGGATGAAAATATGAATACCCCCGGCTTATATCCTCCTATTCACCTCAAAGGAGATGATATTGAAATTGCGATATGCCATGGGGTCCAATATGGTGAAGAATATTACAGCTTTGCCAACGGACAGTTCACTCCACAAGGAGGGACGCATCAGCAAGCATTCCGTGAAGCATATGTAAAAACCATCCGCGAATTTTACAGGAAAGATTTTGATGCTTCCGATATCCGGGCATCCATCATTGCGGCAGTCAGTATCAAGATCGAGGAACCGATGTTCGAATCTCAAACCAAAACAAAGCTTGGTTCCAAAGAGATGGCTCCGGGAGGAGATTTAACAGTAGCCAAATTCATTGGCGATTTCGTAAAGAAAGAACTGGACAATTATCTTCACCGGCACCCCGACACAGCAGATGCAATCCTTCAAAAGATTGTAGAAGCTGAAAAGGAACGGAAAGCAATGTCGGGCATTAAAAAGCTAGCAAAAGAACGGGCAAAAAAAGCCAGTCTCCATAACCGTAAATTACGTGATTGCCGCGTCCATTACAATGATAAAAACGAACGAGCGGAGGATTCTACCCTATTCATTACGGAAGGTGATTCTGCTAGCGGATCCATCACTAAATCACGGGATGTAAATGTACAGGCAGTATTTAGTCTGCGTGGAAAACCGCTCAATACTTTCGGCATGACCAAACGAGTTGTGTATGAGAACGAAGAATTTAACCTGTTACAATCTGCATTAAATATCGAAGAAGACCTGGAAGATTTACGTTACAATAAAGTAGTGATAGCTACTGATGCTGATGTAGACGGGATGCACATACGGCTATTATTGATTACTTTTTTTCTCCAGTTCTTCCCTGACCTGATCCGTAAGGGACATCTGTATATATTGCAAACGCCCTTATTCCGTGTCCGGAATAAAAAAGAAACACATTATTGTTATTCTCCGGAAGAAAAAGAACAAGCATTAAAGAAACTCGGATCTACAGCAGAAATAACCCGTTTTAAGGGACTTGGCGAGATATCCCCGGATGAATTTTCGGGATTTATCGGTGAAAATATCCGGTTAGATACGGTTCGTTTAAGTAAAAATGACCTGGTCCAGGAATTGCTTACGTTTTACATGGGTAAAAATACTCCTGACCGTCAGCATTTCATCATTGATAACCTCCGTATCGAAGAAGACCTTGTTGAAGAGGAGGTATTGTAGCGAAACTTTTGTTCATTATTTTTCGTATAAAACGGATGGGTTTTATTTTTATCGAATTTAAACTGATTTAATGAAAAAAGTATTTGTTAGTGGTTGTTTTGATATGCTGCACAGTGGTCATGTGGCTTTTTTTGAAGAAGCTGCCACACATGGAGATTTATACGTGGGTATAGGTTCAGATAGTACTATTTCAGGACTGAAAGGCCGTAAAACCATCAATCCTGAACAGGAACGGTTGTATATGATCAAGGCGTTAAAAGTAGTTGCGGATGCCTGGGTCAATTCCGGAAGCGGTATTCTTGATTTTGTGGATGATATGAGACAACTCAAGCCGGATATTTTTTTCGTTAATGAAGATGGGCACACTCCGGAAAAAGAAAAAATCTGTAAAGAATTAAAGATCGAATACATCATCAGTAAACGTATTCCACACGAAAAACTGCCCATACGTTCCACTACGGCTCTCCGTAAAGAATGCCTGATTCCATACCGTATTGACTTAGCCGGAGGATGGATGGATCAACCTTATGTGTCGAAGTATTATCCAGGATCTGTATTGACCATCAATATTGAACCTGACTATGAATTTAATGACCGGAGCGGGATGTCCACCAGTACCAGGAATAAAGCCATTGAAATGTGGCAAACCGATATTCCGACCGGGGATCCTGAAAAATTAGCCAAGACACTGTTTTGTTTCGAAAATCCTCCCGGGACAAAGGTGATTAGCGGATCACAGGATTCTTTAGGAATTGTATTGCCCGGACTCAACAAATTGGATTATGACGACAATTACTGGCCTTTTCAAATTACTTCTATTCATGACGAAGATATATTGAGTTGGATAGAAGACCATTTGTACCTGGTTGCCCTATCTCCAAGGGGAAATACATATAACGTATTGGATAAGACCAATATTACCCGTGAAAATGTGAGGATTTTATCAGAAGCAACCGATGACTGCTGGAATGGAATCCTTCAAAAAGATATCAGGAGATTCGGGAATGCTTTCCGGCGCTCATTTGAAGCACAGATAGCTATGTTTCCTAATATGGTGGATGAAAACATCCTGCAGGATCTCGAGGAATATAAAAAAGACGCCCTGGGATGGAAATTATCCGGAGCCGGTGGTGGAGGTTATTTTGTTTTTGTCGCTGAACATCCGGAAAATACTAAAGGAATAAAAATCCGCATCCGGAGAAAATAAGCATTTGGTGTTATTTATTGTCTTCTTATGTCTCATTGATCAAGCTGATTATCTTTATTAAAGATGATATTCATTGTTAGTATAACTTAAATTTATTTATTCTCTTCTTGCATAATACAGGAAATCAGTCCGGTTGATATGCAATACGGTATTGATGTATATATCAGACAGGGTTTTAATTGTGGTTATTCATGTTAATAACAATTGCTTCCTTGATCTATTCATCAATAGTAAAATGCTACTTTTATATTAAATCTATCTTTTTTTAATAAAGAATCCATTATATCATAAAAATTGGCATAAATTTGGCAGAGTAGACTTTAAAACATAGATCAAACAGAAAAACTAGTATATGGGCAAAATAAAACGTATTGGAGTATTGACATCAGGGGGTGATGCTCCCGGAATGAATGCCGCAATCCGCGCCGTCACACGGGCGGGAATCAATAACGATCTGGAAGTTTTCGGGATCAGAAGAGGTTATGAAGGGATGATTGACGGAGATATCTTCCAAATGAATTCAGAAAGCGTAAGTGGAATTATCCAGACGGGAGGAACTTTTCTCCTGACTGCCAGGAGTAAGCGTTTCCGTGAACCGGAAGGACGTTTAGCCGCTTATGAGCAATTGAAGAAATTCGATATCGATGCAGTTGTTGTTATCGGTGGTGACGGGTCTTTTACCGGAGCCAATGTCATGTCTAATGAATTTGATATTACATTTATCGGTATTCCGGGAACCATAGATAATGACTTGTATGGCACCGATTATACCATTGGTTACGATACGGCTTTAAATACTGTAGTAGAAGCGGTCGATAAGATACGGGACACAGCCAGTTCCCATAACCGCATTTTCTTCGTTGAAGTAATGGGTCGTGAAGCTGGTTTTGTCGCTATTAATAGTGGAATTGCTTCGGGTGCAGAAATTATCATGATCCCTGAAGAAAAGAATCAAATTGATAAAGCCCGCAAATTTTTAGCCGAACGTGCCCGTAAAAATAAATCAAGCATCATCCTTGTGGCAGAAGGCCTTGAAGAAGGGAGTACTATGGAAATAGCGGCAATTCTGGAACCGGAATTTCCTCAATTTGATATGCGGGTTTCTATTCTGGGGCATATACAAAGAGGTGGTTCGCCAAGCGCCAAAGACAGGGTAATTTCCAGCAGGATGGGAGCTGCTGCTGTTGACGCATTATTGGACAATCAAAAAAACCTGATGGTTGGTGTGGTGAATGATGAAATTGTTCAGGTACCATTAAGTAAAACCATCAAACTCCATAAAGCCATTGACGAAAACCTGATCAATCTTGCTGAAAACATTTCTACTTTCGGTCCTCCGAAATGATCTTATGATATTTCAAAAAAAATGAGATGCAGTGCATCTCATTTTTTTTGAAATATTATTCTTCTACATGGCTCCAGTTCTCCCCGGATTTGATCCTGTATAATTGCATTTCACTGATCCCATATCTTTTGGCAATTTGCTTGTATGTCCGTTTCCGGTTAGGATCGTTGATTGCATTCTTCAATCGTTTCACCTGCTTATCTGTCAATTTAGGCCCTCTTGTCCGCTTTGTATGATGCTTCCTGGCATACTGTACCCTGGGATTAAAGTTCTGATGCTGTAACATTTCTTCCCGTGTAACCCACTGTAAATTTTTTACAGAATTATTTTCTTTATCAAAATCGAAATGAATCACATATTTCTGATTGGAAGCGGGCTCCGGCAGAAAATAATGAGCTACCAGCTTATGGATACAACGACTGTATTTAACTCTCTGTCCAAGGCTCAATACCGGATAACCTTCAATAAGTCCATACTTCAGTAATTTTCCGTCTTCGATCTCATCAGTATAACTGACAACGCGGCCATAATTTGAAATCGCATATTTTTTCCGGTGAAATTTACCGTCATCAATGGTTTCTATTTCTTTCCATTCTTCATTCCAAAAACTTTTCATCGATGTTGTATTTAGTGAGAAAGAGGATATCAGCTATCCCCATCATGACGTACATCTACATCTTTCATCGCATGTGCCTTGAGACCGTTGTACTCTGTTCTATTCCTTGTGATATCGCAGGCCAGATAAAATGCCTGACGAAAAGAGTCAGGTGATGCGATATCCTTCCCAACAAGATCATAAGCTGTCCCGTGAGCCGGCGAAGTCCGTACAATAGGCAAGCCGGCGGTATAATTCACTCCATTTTCAAAACACAGGGTTTTGAATGCCGTCATACCCTGATCATGATACATAGCTAATACCACATCAAACTTACGGTAATTATTTGAGCCAAAAAAGCCATCGGAAGGATAAGGGCCGAAAGCCAGTAATCCCTCATTTTTAGCCTGCTCGATAGCGGGAATAATAACAGATTGTTCTTCATTCCCGATCACCCCATTATCCCCTGCATGGGGATTCAATGAGAGAACCGCCATACGTGGTTTATTGACATTAAAATCTTCTATCATAGTTTTATTCAGCACATGTAACACACTGACAATTTTATCCTGTGTGACCAGCCGGGGAACTTCAGATAGAGGAACATGTCCCGTTAACATTCCCAGCCTTAACGATTCACTCACCATCAGCATCAATGCTTCCCCGCCAAATTCCGATTGAAGGTATTCCGTATGACCCGGAAAATGAAATTTTTCCGACTGGATGTTATATTTATTAATGGGCGCTGTTACTAATGCATCTAACCAACCGTTTTTTAATTCAGTAACAGCGGATTGTAAACTCAATAAAGATGCTTCTCCTCCCTGTTCCGTCGATTTACCTATTTCAACACGAACTTCATCATCCAGACAATTTACTACATTTATCCTTTCCTCCTGGGCCTCTTCGGCTGAACGAACCGAGAAGGTATTAAAATTATTTAGATTAAGTGCCTTCCGGTAATAAGCAATTACTTTTGGAGAACTGTATAACACGGGAGTGCATAATTCCAGTATCCTGGAATCACTTAAAGTTTTAAGAATTACTTCACATCCAATCCCGTTTATATCTCCATGGGTAATTCCAATACGTAATCTTTTCCTGTCTTTCATATTTTTTTATATTTTCGACTGCAAGTTTTCTTAATGTTGGTTTACAGCTTCCTCAGAAATTCGAACAACAACCTGACTCCGATTCCCGTTCCTCCTTTAGTACGGTATGCGTCCGTCGTTTTTATATAAGCAGGACCCGCAATGTCCAAATGAATATACGGATAGTCGGTAAAAAATTCTAAAAACTTTCCGGCAGTAATGGCTCCTGCATATTCGCCTCCTATATTTTTTAAATCTGCAATATCCGATTTAATGAATTCTACATATTCATCCCAAAATGGAAATTCGGCAATTCTTTCAAAGACACTCTCACCACACTCTTTAAGTTTTTCCATTGTTTCGCGGGATGCATTACCCATCCCGACCATTGCCTGTTCGCCAATTGCACGATGAGCTGCTCCGGTCAGTGTTGCCATATCAATTACCAACTCCGGATTATATTTTTTGGCGTAGGACAATGCATCTGCCAGGATCAGCCGGCCTTCTGCATCCGTATTCATCACTTCCACCGTTGTTCCATCATACATTGTAATAATATCTCCGGGAGCATATGCCGAAGCACTGATACGGTTATCAGTAGATGGTACCAATCCTATCACATACACCGGGAGATTTGACCTGGCAACCGCATAAAGCGTAGCTGCAACAGCGGCTCCGCCCGACATATCACATTTCATATAATCCATACTGTTGGTCGTAGGTTTCAGGCTAAGGCCCCCCGTATCATAAACCAACCCCTTACCTACCAGGACAACAGGTTGTTTGTTGTGTGCATTTTCAGGTTTCCACTCAATAATAGAAAATGTCGGTTCCTCCACACTTCCTTTATTGACAGAAAGGATTCCACCCATTTTCAACTTTTCGATCTCAGATTTATCCAACACCTGTACCTTTAATCCCGAACCGTCGGCCATCGATTTGATTTCATGTGCAAGTTGTACGGAATTCAGGATATTTGCCGGTTCATTGATCAAGTCGCGGGTTTTATAGACTGAAAAAAGGATATTATTCAATATATCTACCTCGTCCTGTTTGATTGAATCACCAACAACAAAGACTTCACTCAAAGAATATTGCTTCTCTTCTTTTTTCTTAACATATTTCAGGAACTGATAATTGGTCAAAACCAAACCCTCTACAAAAGCATAGGCCATTTTATCATTATTGACCGTATCAACAACGGTAATGGACCTAATATTTTGCTGGCATATCCATCCGTGAATTTTTGATGCCCCCCGCCGCATATTTTCTTTTTCTTTATTAAGGGCGGTTTTTTCATCCATTATTTGAATAAAAATCCAGTATCCGTTTTTATTAATAGCTACCTGTTTTGCCTTATTAGCTATCTGTTGACGCACATAAGCATCCTCTTCTTCATTAAGTCCATATCGGATGAATGGACATGTCGGATCCGATAGCAGGATAATGTTGTTGTTTTGGGGTGTATCCTTATGTATGGTTAGTTGAATCATGATATCATTATTTATCTATTATTGTCTTCCAATAAATATCTTCTTTTTGCAAAGATAAAAAAAGGTAATTATCTACTATGATGAATCCCGAATAATTCTTCAATCAGGCATTAAAAATCAAAGGCCGCTAACGTTAGAAAATAAATCAGAACCAAAATCCAACATGAAATGCACCCAAAAGTGAATTAGTAACATTGGATGAACTAAGCGTCAGTCCCAACGGTCCCACTACGCTATTGTACTGGGCAGAAATCCCATATCCAATCATTAAATCTTTGGGAGTAAACAATTCAATAAAATCATCGTCAATTTTTCCAAGGCTGGTCCGAAAAGTAAAATAAATATTACTCCATAATCGTACCTGATTATTGAAATGTACTGTTATCCCGTTTTTAGCGCTTTTTTGCATGAAGTGTAATCCGGGAAAACGTATTTCACTTCGCCTCAACTGGTCCGGAAGCCCTCCCAGATAGACCTGATACTGGGGTGGAATATCATCTCCAAAAACAGATGCGGCATTCAATCCTGAATATATCGTCCATCTTCTTGTCGGAGCACTTGCAAAATTTGACCGGAATATCATTCCGATGAGTACTTCCGAATAACGGGCATTTTTCGACATTCCTTTATGATAATTCCCTTCCAGCCGGAAAAAACCTCCTTCTGTCGGGAAATAATCCATATTATATGTATCCTGCTCATAGTATAATTGATAAGACAAATACATATAATTAGATTTTGCAGTGACCCGGTCGTCCACAAGTTTTGATTTGATCATTGTGTAATCACCGATAAGCCCAACTCCTACCATACTGTTGACTGAAGGAGTTATCTGCATTTTTAAGGAAGCGACCAGATGTGAAAAATCGAATATCCCGATACGGTTATTTCCGGAATATTCGGATGCTTCAAACTTATAACCATCAATCTGGAACGACCAATCAGGTGATAATGACGATTTAAAAACAGATTTTCCATAAGGCCTGACACCCGGACTTTGAAAATAGGCTAATTTAAATGATGGGTTTTCTCCGATTGAAACATCTGCCAAGGCCCTTGAATTATTCAGCAAAATATTTTGAAATGACAAATTCAACATCAAGGCTGCTTTATATTCTTTATCATAATGCAATCCAACCCTGAAAAGGTTGGTACTACGTTCAATAATATCGAATACCAATTCTACCGATTCATCATCTTCATTTGAAGGAAGAACATTGTATACCACCGACTCGAATGCTTGTGTCCCTCTAAGTCGGTCAGCTGCTTCATCTAATTCGGAAAATGTCATTTCAGCAGGGAACTCCAATTCGGATTTTTTCAATATAAATTGTTCTGAAGTATGTTCCAGACCGTTTATTCTAATGCTCTTTACATAAAAATTTTCCAATGGTTGCGGACAATCACGGGAATTTTCGAGTGGTCTTCTTGGATCAAGCTGATTCAAAGAATCAGCCAATGCTTTCAAAGTCCCGTAATGTTTTCTCGCAGCCCTTTCCCCTCTCACGATTAAACTGTCTGCAGCACTGAAGCTACCTGCCCCGTATTCCGGGATGTCCGGTACTATCAATATTTTACACAACTTTTTATTGGCTTCCTTCAATGGTACCGAAGCCATAAAAACAACCTGCTCCATGATCAGGTAAATATTATTCAACTCATCACCCTGTACCTGAGTTGTTACATCAATCCCGATAAGGATATCAATTCCCTTTTCTTTTATTTTATCGGCAGGAAAATTATTGACAAGTCCTCCATCAAAAAGCATCTTCCCATCAAGTGGTTCAGGAGTAAATACGGATGGGATAGCCATACTGGCACGCATCGCCTTGGATAACTGTCCATGTTCCAGGACAACTTCTTCTCCCGTTCCGATATCTGTGGCAATACATAAAAACGGAATCGGGAATTTACTAAAATCAAATTGATCATAAGCCGGACTAGCTAATTCAGTAAACAGATTTGATACATTCTGCCCGGACAAAATACCCATAGGAAGATTTATTTTACGCCCTGTGATAGGAAAATGCAACCAATACCTTTTGCGTTCTCCTTTTTCATAAATGACCACATTCCTACGAGGAATTTTATCAGTAAGTAAAGCATTCCAATCCTTCTCCAGTATATATTTTTCCAGTTGGTTTGCCGAATAACCTATCGAATATAATCCACCAACAATACTCCCCATACTTGTCCCTCCGATATAATCAATCGGCAGGCCTGTCTCTTCAATTACTTTCAGGACACCAACATGTGCAATACCTTTTGCACCTCCCCCACTCAATATAAGACCCACCCGGGGCCGGCGCAACTGTGTTGTATCATTGGCAGTCCCGTCAATCCATGAAAGGCTTAACAAAAATAATATGAAAAAATGCTTCACATTCATGGGAGAAAAACATAATGCTGGTTACGATTGTTAGTATGTCAAATAAAACATCGTTCTTAATTATATTGTTATAAAAATATGATTCTGCGTTTTAATTTTATAGAGTAATTGAAATTACTTCAAACACTGGAATCTCCGCAAAAATAAAAAGCTTTACGGAAATCCCAATGCCTGAAGCATTATTTTAAATCCACTTAACGAGGTTGAAATCCTGCCGATGCGGCAATGCGGGATTTTTAGGAAACATCCTTATCCCAAAATCAAAAGCACCGGTTTTGAAAGGCAATAGTGAAACTTCATAGATGGCTGTGCGACCGCTGACTCCGGCAAGCTCAAATTCTTTATGATCATATAGTTTTGTTTGTCCTGTTTCAGAAATCATTTCTACGATCAAAAACTCTATTCCAATATCTTCAGGATCCAATTCATTAAGGTCAATGGCAACTTCACACTTATATTCCTGCCCTACAATAATTTGCTCTTTCAACACATCCGGTGTTTTTATGGAAAGAACTTCAATACTTTCCCAACTACGGAATACTTTTTTCTTCCAGGAAGATAATTCTTTCGCCATTTCATAGTCATTCTTTACCATATCACATCTCCGCTTATAGAGAGGTGTATAATAGCGGTTTACATAGTCCGTGAACATACGGGTTGTTGTAAAATTAGAAGCGACTTTTGCAATTGAATTTTTAATAAAATGTACCCATCCCGTAGGAACATCATCCGCATCCCGGAAATAATATAACGGGGCTATTTCATTTTCAATCAATGCATAAATGGTCTCAGCATCCAATTCATCCTGAGCATTGTTATCTTCATACATTGCTTCTTCGGGAAGCATCCATCCGGCATCTTTTACATATCCTTCTGCCCACCATCCGTCAAGTACACTAAAATGCAACACACCGTTCATTACCGCTTTCTCTCCGCTCGTTCCCGAAGCTTCTAAGGGACGGGTGGGGGTATTCAACCATACATCAACACCTGAGACCATATGGCTGGCCAGTTCCATGTCATAATTCTGGAGAAAAACAATCTTACCCAGAAATTCCGGACGCTTGGACATCTCAACAATCATTTTGATCAGGTCTTGCCCCGCTTTATCGGCAGGGTGTGCTTTACCCGCAAATAAAAACTGTACAGGCATTTCCGGGTTATTGACAATCTTAGATAACCGTTCAAGGTTACGGAAAAGCAGATGTGCCCTTTTATATGTAGCAAACCTACGGGCAAACCCAATGGTCAGGATATTTTTGTTAAACCGTTCTGCGACATCAACAAAATATTTGGGATTCTGATAAGCTTTGATCACGGAATTACGTAAACGGTCTTTCATATAATCGACCATATTCTTCCGTTGAGAGTTACGTAATTGCCAGATCTCTTTATCAGGGACTTCATAGATTTTATCCCAGCGGTCAGTTTCCAACTGATGATTGATAAAATCAGCCCCAAAATATTTTTCATACAACCGCTTCCATTCTACTGATGTCCAGGTAGGAAAGTGTACTCCATTGGTTACATATCCGACATTCAATTCTTCTGAAAGGTAACCCGGCCACATCGGAGCAAATATTTCCTGGCTTACTTTTCCATGCAACTTACTTACTCCGTTTATCTCTTGTGATAGGTTAGCAGCCAGATAACTCATTGAAAAACGCTCATTAGGATCGGAAGCATTCAGTTTTCCCAATCCCATGAATTGTTGCCATGATATCTTCAACTTATCCGGATAATGGGAAATATACATACGCAGCATTCCTTCGGTAAATGAGTCATGCCCAGCGGGAACGGGTGTATGCGTGGTAAACAATGATGAAGAACGGACAATTTCAAGTGCCTCCGCAAAAGTGAGTTTCTTTTGGTGAATGTACTCAAACAAACGTTCCACCCCGATAAATGCGGCATGTCCTTCATTGCAATGATACACATCTGCTTTGATCCCCATGGTACGTAATGCACGTATACCACCTATCCCCAGTAATATTTCCTGTTTGAACCGGTTTTCTTCCCCACCGCCGTATAAATGATGCGTGATGGAGCGATCCTGTTCTATATTGTCCTCGAAATCAGTATCCAAAAGGTATAAATCAACACGTCCCACCTGTACTTTCCAGATGCGGGCATATAGCGTCCTGCCAGGAAATACAATGCTGATAGTCACCCAATTACCATTTTCATCGCGGATAGGAATGGCCGGGATCTTGGTAAAATCCTGGGAATCATGGAATGCCATCTGCTCTCCCTGGGAAGAGATCACCTGTTGGAAATAACCATAACGGTATATTAATCCGACGGCTACCATATTTGCATTCAGATCACTGGCTTCCTTTAAATAGTCTCCGGCGAGAATTCCCAAACCTCCTGAATAGATCTTTAAGGAAGAGTGTAACCCATATTCCATACTGAAATAAGCAATCTTGGGATCCTGACGCGACTCTTTCGCTTTCATATACTCTTCAAACCGGCTATGTACGCGATCAAGGTTTGACATGAAATCCGGATTCTTCTCCAGTGCTTTCATCTTGTTATAAGGAATCAATTCCAGAAAAACAACCGGGTTCTTCTGGCTTTCTTCCCAGGCAACAGTATCAATTGATTTGAAGAGTTCTTCAGCATCATCATTCCAACACCACCATAAGTTATTGGCCAGTTCTTCCAAAGGTTTCAACTTATCCGGGATGTTCTTGTTGATCAACATCCGTTTCCATTTTGGCGTATATGCTGCATGAAATTTATCTACCTGTGGAATGTCCTCGATCAATTCTTTGTTAGGCGAATACTGAATAACTATTTCCTGGACATCACGCAAAGCTACATCAAATGCCTCCTTGTAATATATGATAAAATTCGACCACAATGCTATCCGCGAAGCATTGAATGCATCCTCTCTTTTTTTCTTTTCGCCGTTTTCATCCAATCGTGAAATTGCCAGTATGGTCTCCGATACATTCGAAACGACTTCGGAATCATTATAATCGTCCCGTTTGATTACATGAACAGCATCATTCCCGGTGGCATTATTATCTTTTACCCATAATCCAAATCCGGCCAATGTAGTGGTCACGGTCGGTACATGGAAAGCAACACTTTCAAGCGGAGTATATCCCCAAGGCTCATAATAGGAAGGGAATACAGACAAATCCAATCCTATCAATAACTGGTAATAAGTCAGGTTGAAAATACCGTCGCTACCATTCAGATAACAAGGGACAAAAATTACTTTTATCTTATCATCAATGGCATTTGATATACCGGCATTATTGATCTCTTTCAAAATGGGATCGGTTTCCGGATCATGTAAATTGTGGGATAGGATCTTTCCATCATTGTTTTGCTCTCCGGGATGACTCAATATATTTTGCAGGTCTTTCCTTGGCCCGTAATGATTTGCCGGAATCAACACGAAGGCGATCACTTCCCTTTCCAGCGTATTTTTAGCTTTTAATTCGCCCAATGACTTAATAAATAAGTCAATTCCTTTGTTTTTGAATTCATAGCGACCGCTAATCCCCACGAACATAGGATTATCGCTGATTTTTCCAAACAGAGCTTTTGCGACATCCTTCATTTTATCCCGTGCCGCCTTACGCCCATTTGTATATTCATCATCCTGAGGCACAAATGAATCTTCAAATCCGTTTGGGGTTACCACATCCACATCTTTACTCAAAAAATGAGAGCATTCCTTACCGGTTATTTCACTTACAGTAGTGAAACAATTGGCATGAAAAGCAGCCAGTTTCTCCAAGGAGTGCTTGGATGTTACGTTAAACTCATTGGCCTTCATTTCAGGGTTATAAGAGTCCATCGGTCCGTACAACGGCAACAGGTTTCCTGCAATAGAACGTCCCAATACCGTTGCATGTGTAGTGAAAATAGTAGCCACCTGCGGCATGTTCATACGCAAATAAAGTAACCCCATGCCTGTCATCCACTCATGAAAATGTACTACGACCGTATCCCGGATGGTTAAGTGAAAATGCACAAAACTTTCTATCACTTTTCCGGCAGCATAACCGAAAAGGGCTGCTTCGACATAATCCCATTGCCCGGAAAGCGAATCCAATTTATATGTTTCCCAAAATTTTGCGAAAATTTCATCTTTTTTGGGGGTGAACGACTGAAAATCAACAATCACAGCAATCGGACTACCAGCAATGTTCCATCTTCCTACTTTTATGTGTAATCCTTCTTCTCCGGCTTTGATTTTCCAGGACTTAAACAACTGAGCATCCTCGATAAATTCGGGATTGCTCGATGTATCACGCCATACATCAGGACCGATCAATATATAGTTACTTTTATATTCATTTACCAGGGTCAATGCCTTAGTAGAAATAACGGTATGAATCCCTCCTATTTTATTACAAACTTCCCAACTTGTTTCAAAAATATAATCAGGTTTCAGTAAATTCGTACTCATTATGATATGGTTTTATTAACTAAATTAAGTCTTATTCTGGTTATTTAAGCACTCAGTGCTATTTATTACTTTATTAAGTCACACTTATCAAGTCAATTACGCTCATAAAGCATAACATTAATTGTTTTTATATTACTTATTAACTGCTCAAAAGTATGAAAATTTATAGAGAATAAAAAGATATTAACATACTTTTAAAGGAAATTCTGTATCCTGAGAAAACAGATATACATGACAGTAAATTTAGCATTTGTTTTTCCGTTCCCTGTTTTCAAAAAAATCATTTGTTGTGTCCTAACTGTTTTGCATTTCTTTTTATTGCATGGAATCCGGCTCGCTGTAGCGGGGAGTTTGCGGTAAGTATATCAAATTCTTCTTCAGAAAGATGTTGCCACTCTTCCACTGTTTTATCCAACATCTTCCGGTCGGATTTAAAAACGTTTGTTCCACCCGGTCCGGCTTTTTTATTCCAGGGGCAAACATCCTGGCAAATATCACATCCGAATAAACGTCCGTGTAGTTGTACTTCCGGATCAAATGTCCCTCTGTATTCAATAGTAAGATAAGAAAGACACCGGCGGGCATCGACAATCCGGGGGGCTATAATTGCCTTGACCGGACAGGCATCCATACAACGTGTACATGATCCGCAACGGTCCGCGACAGGGGCATCCGGTTCTATTTCCATGTCGATGAATAATTCGCCCAAAAAAAGGAACGATCCATGTTGAGGATGAATGATCAGCGAATGTTTACCGATCCATCCCAATCCGCTCCGTTCTGCCCATGCATGTTCCAACACAGGCGCAGAATCAGTAAATACACGTCCTGATACATTTCCATATTGCGTTTTTATTACATCCAGCAGTTGGTAAAGCATGTCTTTTACTACCATATGATAATCGGTACCATAGGCATATTTGGCTATTTGTGGTAAACCGGGGTTTTGTTGTTCCTCAGGAAAATAGTTGACAGCTAATGAGATGATCGATTTTGTATTTTCCACCAATAACACAGGATCGACCCTTTTCTCATAATTCCGGGCCATATAATTCATTTCACCATACATTCCTTTCCGGATCCATTCAGACAAGTATGCTGCATGTTTTGTCAATGATCCGACCCGGGAAATACGACAATCAATAAAACCTATTCGCCGTGCTTCATCCTTAATCAGTTGCGAACTATGCAAGATCTTCTTTTTTTGCTTCTTCCCAGATGAGATCCATTTCTTCCAATGTCATTGAAGTTAACGGCCGCCCTGCTTTGATCGTATGTTCTTCTAAATAATTGAACCTCCGGATAAATTTTTTATTGGTCCGTTCTAAGGCTGCCTCAGGATCTATACCATACAAGCGTGCTGCATTCACCAAAGAAAACAGTAAATCCCCGAATTCATTTTCTGTTTTATCAGTGTCCCTGTGTTCTATCTCGAACTGCAATTCGTCCATTTCCTCTTTGACCTTATCCCATACCTGTTCTTTCTGATCCCAATCGAAACCTACCGCCCGGACCTTATCCTGAATACGTAATGCTTTTACCACTGCCGGCAAAGACTTAGGTACACCTGCCAGAATAGATTTATTTCCTTCTTTAAGCTTTAGGTTTTCCCAGTTGGTTTTTACATCTTCATCATCTTTCACAGATATCTCTCCAAAAACATGGGGATGGCGAAATATAAGCTTCTCGCAAAGGCCATCTATCACATCGGTCAGTGTAAATGTATTGCTTTCAGAAGCAATTTTTGCATAAAAGACAATATGTAATAAAATATCCCCCAATTCCTTACGGATATCATCCATATCCTTCTCAAGAATGGCATCCGCTAATTCATAAGTCTCCTCAATGGTCAGGTGCCGTAAGCTTTCCATGGTTTGTTTTTTATCCCACGGACATTTTTCCCTCAATTGATCCATGATATCGATCAATCGCCCAAAGGATTCTTGTGCCGATGCTTTACTCATTACCCTTGGAAATTTCCATTAATCAGGAAAGACGTACACTGTTTTTTTGATCTTCTCTTTTTCATCAATGTCTACCTCAATGGTTTTAGGTATACGCGGCGGACATAGTTTGATGCTCAGGAACAGACCCAGCAAAAAAGAAATGACGACTAAACCCAGTGATATAAATGTAAGTGTATCAATAGGAGATTGATAATAAGCATGCGTAATAATGATCTGAAGTATGGAAACAATAGCACGTGCAGAGATCCAACTGTAACTTTCGATACGATAAAGTCCGGCGCCCAGCAACAACATGATATCAAGCCCGACATTCAGGTAAGAAATAGTAGTTGTTAAAGGATTGATCCATTTTACACGGAAAAGCAGGATCGTATCCAAAACAAGGGCTGCCAGCAATAAAGTGAAAAGAAGGATATTGAACAGATAATATTTTTGCTTCATCACAACAGAAGGGGTTATTTCCAGTTGCTTCACAATCGTTATCTTATCCTTGTATTTTTGAGATAAATCCTCCAGAATCTGTTGCTTAGGCTCTCCTCTACTTATCCGGCTTTTTATCTCTTTTTTTATTTGACTTTTTTCTCCAGAATTTTTATCCATGTGATTTTTCAACTCATTTAGAAATTATTCATGAACCTAAAATATTTTTTTAAAAGAATACAAATGTACTTGATTTTTTTTGTTTTTTTCACAAAAGAAAATACTCCATTTCTCGTTGTGCAAAAAATAGTTGCATCTATTTAACAGGGTAATTATATAAGAAATTATTCTTACTCCCGACAAATAAATTAAAACTGTTGCTTTGTTTACCCAAACGTCCTATTGAAAATGAGGTACTTCCTTTTAAGGGAAAACCCTTATACAATTTATTCTTGTTGTCATATAAATAGATAAGGTTTTTCCCGGGAGCTACAATTCCGACCCTTATATCTTTTGCTGAAAATTCATATATATAGGGACGGATCTCTACAGGATTTTCCGTTTCTATATTCAATATCTGTTTACCATCCTGTTTAAAGGCTTCTACCTTATTGTCATATGCAAAAACAAAATCATCCTGCCTGTCGCCGTCTACATCCTGGAAAATAAAAAAATGGGACGCAGGGAAATTTTTAATGACCTGTTTACGTATTTTACCGTCCGACAAAGACACAAAATGAGGCGTACCTACGGTATCGGCCAACACAAGACTCGCCGGAAATGAATGGAGGGCAATGGTCGTATTTTTTCCTACCGGAAAGTTATATTCAGGGGACACCCTCGCTTTTCCCTGCCGGTCAAGTATATACACACGGTATTTATCTGCAAAAGTTATATAGTCCTTATTTCCTGTACGATAGTGGTATATATCGGTTTGTACCGGATGTTCGCTTTGTTTGAATCCCCACCCGCTGACCATAGCGCCGGTCTTCTCATACGCGTATACTTTCCGGTCTTCGCATGCCACCATTATCCTGTACTTCTTATCGTTATCATAATCAAACAATGCCAGGCTTCCTACAGCAGGAGATTTTAATTTCACCGGATATTTATCAACAAATTTCCCCAGCCGGTCCATTACATAGATATAATTCCTTGTATTAAAAAGCATCTGTAACTTTTTATTCCGGTATATATCTATTTGATACACATTACTGATAATGGGTTCCGGTAATGCCACTTTCCACAAAACACGACCGACGTTATTGATCAGGTATACGTTATTGGCCATATCCTGTACAAAGATTTCCATTTCACCCGTATTATGATTCTGAACCAATTGTGGCTTGAAAGCAATTGCCGTATCCAAAAGGCTTTCCCATGATGTCTGCATACCGGTTGACCCGGCAATGGACTCATCGGATGAATGTTTAAGGAATATATTGTTGTACAGCATCTCTCCGGAACTGCT